>NZ_JCACKR010000140.1:0-24348 GCF_059505485.1 Stenomitos rutilans | reverse complement strand
ATCGTGGCATTGGCATGACATTGCCACCTATCCCACATTAATCTAATGCACTGCCTAATAGCTTTCCTGGTGAGGATTTGAGTTACGCAGAGACGAAAAATATGACCCAAGAGGAGGGGATTGCTTACATCAAGCGGGTGTTGAACCAGGTCAAAGTGAGGCGGCAAGTGGAGATAGCGCAGGAACGTCAACGACTGGCGGGACAAGACCAACTGGCTCTCCCCTTTGACCAGGAAACATCGTAAACGCTGGTAGCAATGCGGTTGCGGTGCTTTAACTCGAGCGAGCGTGAGCGCTCTTGCTGCGCTTGGTGCTGCACTGCCACGACCAAGTTCATTCAGGTATGCATGACAAACACTCAGTTGTTGAGGAGCCATGTGATGTGACAAGCTTCAAGCACGGTTCTAAAGACCAGCAGAGCAGTCACCCACTCCGCTGGAGTTTAACTCAACCCCATCCTACAGGTATAAAAATCGAGTTAGCAACAAGTTAATATCGTATTGCTAACCCGATTGATTCGTACGTGTGCTTCGTGAGCTACAGATGTAGACTCTCAGCACCAGTTATCTTACGGAGCTTTCCCTCAAAAGCGCAGCTTAGTGCTTTTTATAGCCAAAGCTGTAGTTTTTGTTGAAGCTGTCTTCGATTTTCGTGTATTTGAAGCTATTGCCGCTGAAGTTGCCGCTAAGGACTTTATTGTTGTTAAGCGAGCCGTTCAGGATGTTGACATCACCAATAAGACCGCCACCACCGTATCCCCCAGTTCCACCCGTTAAGGTGAGTTCTTCTGTGGTCAAGTCAGTGAGTTGACTGTCAGCAGCAACTGGATAAAGTTCTTCAATCTTGATCATGGACATGATGAATTCTCCTAAATTAGTAGTGAATCAACAAATGGTTGATGTTGTTTTGATTTGAACCAGGAACATGCTTGAGTAGCTCGTTCTTACTTCTCTAATCTAGAGTTCGCTCTTCAATCATTCAAGTCCTAAATGCTTGTTTGTTGGACACAATTAAAACACTCTAAAGGTGTTTAATCTTTAGCGTCCCTAATGATGTTTCTACCTTTTAGGGGAGTTAAACTAGTAGAAGATCGAGATTGAATATCCATCATCTATCTTTAGATATAAAAAAGATTATCAACTTCAATTTTAATTAGACTTAATTCGCTTAGTTAGGTCGTTATTGCTTTAGTTCCTGATACGAGATTTTCTTTAACCGAAGCTGTCTTAACGGATAGAACTCCTTCTGATAAAGACTTTTAGCGGCAAAGACATGATTGAAGCATGAGTAAATTGGCAAAGAAGAGAAATATATAGAGAAGAGTATTGATCTTATGTATATTCTGGTTAGAATATGGAAATCATTAACCACCTCCCACGGAGAAAAATATGGAACCATTCATATCCAGTATTGGATAAGCTTTGCAAAGCTTAATGTAATAATCTGCGAAGTATAAGTTCTAATAATCAAAGATTTTGTCTTTTAAGTACATCCAAATCGCTGCTAACGACGTACTAACTCTTAGGAAGATTCTTTTGTAAACGTGCTTCCTCAAAATGCTGATTGAGCAAATAGTAAAGCCTGCTCTGTTAGCTGAAGAAGGAGCAGTTGGGTTTAAAAGGAGAGATTGTTGTGAGCAGTCAGAGCCAACTCCTGACACCATTTCAACGCAAACTTCTTGTGAAGCAAATAAGATCTGAGATGCGATCGGAGTATTACCGTCGTATCGAAATTATGCTCCTTGCAGACTCAGGTCACTCTCAAACACAAATTTGTGTGAGGCTGGGGTGTTCTCAAGAAACTGCACGCTACTGGATTGAAATGGCACGGTCAGGCAAAGCGCATCAGTGGGATGATTGCCCGATCGGTCGTCCTCAAACCATCAATGAACCGTTTCTTGAGCGCCTGAAAGAATTGGTGAGCCATAGTCCCCGTGAGTTTGGCTATCCATTTAAGCGTTGGACGGCAGGTGCGCTCAGTAAGCATCTAGCCAATGAATTTGGCATTGAGGTCAGCGATCGTCATATCAATCGCTTGCTCAAGAGAATGGGTCTCTCGACCCGCGCTAATCACTCAGAAGCCACAGTGGAGCCAGAGCAGGTAAAGGACGGCATTATCATTCGTGACTTACAGCCTGTTGCTCCACCAAATCTACTACTGCCATTAAATCCCATGCAAACCAGCAACTAATGCACATTTAAATGCAAGATGGTTCGGTTATGGTTCATCAACGATCGCCTGTTTCAGAACAATTTATTATTCAGCAGCTTACACACCTATATAGTCAAGCTATTTCAGAAATAGAATTTTCTCAGTGTTTTCAGCAAATTGAGTTTTTAGAACCTACGGCTGGTAAACCATTCTGGCAATCCGCTGACGCAGCGCCAGGAATCTACCTCGTTTTGGCAGGTAAGGTAAGGTTGCTTGATCGCAACGATGACCTGATTGTGTCTTTGGAAGCAGGGAAATCGTTTGGCGAACTGACACTGTTTCCAGAAGCCAACTTCCAGCCCTACACGGCAAGAGCTTCGGTAAAGTTGAAGCTGGCTTACCTATCTCATGAGTGTCTGCAAGCGCTATTCAGTCAACAGTTTGGCATTCGTGATCAGATTTATCGGCAAGCCGTGCTTTGGGACTTACTGCTGCTGTGCCGCCAAATTGCACCGCTACGTGATGCATCGCTGGAAGCATTGATGTCCGCGTTGTCATTGCTGGAACCACACAACTTAAAAGTTGGTAAATTGCCACCTGCTTTAAGCCAGAATCAGAGGCTATGGCTGCTGCGTCGTGGAGAACTTCTAAACAATGAAGGGCAGTCGTTAATTGCTGGAGCGTTACATCCGATCGCTCATCCATCTCAAAGCGAGCGATGGCAAGTGGTTCAGCCGACTGAATTGTATAGCCTCAATCAGGCTCAATGGGAAACGGCACTGCATCACTTGCCACAATTAGCGGGGTTAATGTCGGCGGAAGTGAGCAGCAGTCAGGAATTAGAAGACGGGAATGGGGAATGGGGAGTGGGGAATGGGGAAAGTGTCGTTCAAGACTCAAATCTCTCTAACGTAGCGGCGCACTTACAAAGTAACTCTCAAAGAGCTAGTGCGACTCAAACCTCACAACCTCTTCCCTCCTCACCCCTTACCCCTCACTCCTCACTAAATCAAAAAGCCTACTTTCCGCGCCCCAGCACACAAGCACGTCACTGGTGGCAGCAAATTGTGCAGCGCTACCCGATTTATAGGCAGAACAGTGCGTCTGATTGTGGGGCGGCTTGTCTGGTGATGGTTGGACGCTACTGGGGTAAGCGGTTTAACGTGAATCGACTGCGCGAGATTGCAAATGTCGATCGCAATGGGTCCTCTTTGCGAGGGTTAGCAGCGGCGGCTGAAAGTATTGGCTTTTCGGCACGACCTGTGAGAGCCAGTTTGGACAGTTTGGCAAAACAAAATTTGCCCGCGATCGCTCATTGGGAAGGCAATCATTACATTGTTGTGTATCAGGTGACGCGCGATCGTGTGATTGTTGGTGACCCTGCGATTGGTCAACTGTCCCTCAGTCGTGCTGCCTTTAAGGCTGGCTGGGCTGGCTATACGCTGCTGTTACAACCAACGGTGTTGCTCAAAGACGCTGACGAGTCTCAAACTAACTTTTGGCGTTTTTTTGAGCTGGTCAAACCGCACTGGTTTGTGCTGCTAGAAGTGTTTCTAGCATCGATCTTCATCCAAATTTTTGGACTGGTCACGCCGTTGCTCACTCAATTACTGCTCGATCGCGTCATTGTGCAGCGGAGTGAACTCACGCTGACCGCGATCGGGGCAGGCTTGTTAATCTTCAGTCTCTTCAGCGTCGCCATGACTGGACTGCGGCAGTACCTTCTAGATCACACCGCAAACCGTATTGATCTGGCGCTGATTGTTGGGTTTATCAAACACGCCTTTCGGTTGCCGTTGCGCTATTTTGAATCTCGCTACGTGGGTGACATTATTTCGCGGGTGCAAGAGAATCACAAGATTCAGCGCTTCCTCACGGGGGAGGCGTTGTCAGTTGTGCTGGATCTGCTGACCGTGTTTGTCTACGTGGGCTTGATGCTCTGGTATAGCTGGAAGCTAGCACTGCTGGTGTTGGTCATCGTGCCGCCGTTTACGCTGCTGACGTTGATTGCAACGCCCTTTCTCCAGCGCATTTCACGTGAGATTTTCAATGCGATTACGAGTGAAAGTAGTTACCTGATTGAGTCGTTCACAGGGATTCGGACCATCAAATCGATGGCGATCGAACAGACCGTGCGCTGGCATTGGGAAGAACTGTTCAACAAGACGCTCAAAACTAGCTTTTCTGGGCAAGTCGTTCGCAATGCGCTGATGATGTTTAGCGCCACGATCGAAGCGGTCGCTACGACGGCACTGCTGTGGTTTGGTGCCTGGCAGGTGATTCACAACCAACTGACGATCGGGCAATTAGTGGCATTCAATATGCTGTTGGGGAATGTGATCAATCCATTCCAGCGGCTCACGGTGATCTGGAATCAGTTTCAGGAAGTGGTGATTGCGATCGAACGCATTGATGATGTAATCGAATCGGAACCAGAGGAAGGTTGGGAAGCCCAATCGCATCAGTTGCTCCCACCGTTGCGGGGTCATATTCGCTTTGAGCAGGTGACGTTTCGCTATCACCCCGAAAGTGAGATGAACACGCTGGAAAACATCAGCTTTGAAGTGCAACCAGGACAAACCGTGGCGTTAGTCGGTCGCAGTGGTTCGGGCAAGACGACGATTTCAAAGCTAGTGCTGGGCCTCTATCCACCGACGGAAGGGAAAATCCTGATTGACGGATACGATGTGACCAGCCTTGCGTTGCGATCGCTGCGTGAACAAATTGGCGTGGTTGATCAAGATACGTTTCTGTTTGGCAGCACGATCCGCGACAACATCAGCATGGGGCATCCAGAAGCCAAATTGGATGCGGTTATTGAAGCGGCACGGCAGGCAGGCGCAGATCAATTCATCAAAGAATTGCCAATGGGTTACGACACCAAAATTGGTGAAGCGGGCGGCACCCTGTCTGGTGGTCAACGGCAACGACTGGCGATCGCTCGTGCGCTTTTAAGCAACCCTCAGCTGTTGATCCTTGATGAAGCAACCAGTAGCCTTGATGCCGAGTCGGAGCGCATCATTCAAACCAATCTGAACAATATCTCTAGAGATCGCACAACGCTGATCATCGCGCATCGCCTCTCTACCATTCGCAATGCTGACCTGATTTTGGTGCTCGATCGCGGCGTGCTGGTTGAAAAAGGCACTCACACCGAGCTGATGGCAAAGCGCGGGCAATATTTCTATTTGAATCAGCAACAGCTAACGACCGTTGGTTAGTTGCTAAAGGCTAAGGGCTAAAGGCTAAGGGCTAAAAGGCCTGGATTTAAATCGCACGTCGGTCAATAAGCTTCACTCGTCAGCCGTCCACATTCGATTCCAAGCAACAGTACTCATCCTTCACCCTTCATCTTTTCCCCCAAGGTAATCATGGCAAATCCATCCAATATTCCAAACTTTCGCCAGAATGACTATCAGCGTAACGGGCATCGTCCTGCTGATAAGGTTATGCAGCCGCCAACCCTCGATCGTCCACCCGTGCTCGATCGTCCACCGTCAGTGGATGCGAACGAAGAATGGTCATCGTTGACCCAGGAAACCATCAACACCATGCCGCGAGTCTGGACGCGAGGCTTATTTTACGCCCTGGTCGTGCTCACAGCCGTTGTTTTACCCTGGTCGATGCTGGCGAAAGTAGATGAAGTGGGCAGTGCCAAAGGACGGTTAGAGCCAAAAGGCAAGACCGTCAAACTTGACACCCCTGTATCTGGCAAGGTGGCGTTAATTTCAGTCAAAGAGGGCGAAACCGTCAAAGCTGGGCAGCCGCTCCTGTCACTGGATGCAGAATTAGCGCGTACTGAGCTACAGCAAGCACAGTCAAAGCTGGAGGGACAATTGAATCGACTGGCTCAGATGGAGTTTATGAAGAATCAACTTCTGGAAGTAACGGTTCGCACTCAACAGCAACAGGGTAAGTCTGAAGCAGCCTCGCAACTTGCTCAAATTGACGAAACCCGGCAGCGGCTCAATTACAGCCAAAAAATGCGGGGCATTGCCAGTACGCGGTTGGCAAGAGACATGGTTGAAGTCAGACGGCATGAAAAGCTAGTCAAGGAGGGTGTGATTCCAGAGGTCAGAATGGTGGAAGTGCAACGGGCAGTTGATGAGACCAAGTGGAATCTAAACCAGGCTGATTCTGATGTACGACAGGCAGAGTATCAAATCAAAGCCCAGCAGAACCAGTACGACAGTGCGGTGAGCAGTGGTGAGATCACAGTGCTCGAAACACAGCGACGCAGCAAAGAATTGGCATCTCAAATTGCGGATGTGCGAACGGAGGTGAAGCAAACGAAAAAGCAAATTGAAGGACTGCAATTTCAGTTGCAGCAGCGCGATGTCCGATCGCCAATCGACGGCACCTTATTTGAACTGCCGACTCAGCAAGCTGGAGCCGTCTTGCAACCGGGTCAAACGATCGCGCAAATTGCACCCAAAAATGTTCCTCTGGTGCTGCGAGCAAATATGAGCAGCCGAGAGAGTGGCTTTCTCGAAGTTGGAATGCCTGTGAAAGTCAAGTTTGATGCCTATCCCTTTCAAGACTACGGCATTACAGAAGGCCATGTTGCCTGGGTTTCTCCAGACTCTAAAATGACTGAAACTGCTCAAGGTACGGTCGAAAGTTTTGAACTCGAAATTACGCTCGATCGTCCTTACATTCAAACAGCAAACAAACAAATTGCTCTCACGCCCGGTCAAGCCGCAACGGGAGAAGTCATTGTCCGTCAGCGTCGGATCATTGACTTCATTCTCGACCCGTTTAAGAAGTTACAAAAAGGTGGTTTAGCGCTTTAGCATCTTTTTTATAGTAACGCCAAATCAAGTCGTAGTCTTCCCTTCGCGGTCAGCAGTCAGCTAAAAGCTGAAGCACGTATCTACCATTTTGGAATTTACTGTACTAAACCAATTGCCATTTTAATCTCACTTGTCAAGGAGCTTTACGATGTTAAACGCGATCAACATTTCTCATGAGGATCTCATTCACGAGATGAAGCTGTCTCATCAGATTCCAGCGACGATCGCCAGTATTGTCCATCGCAAAATCATTGAGTCTACAGCAGAAACATTGGGCATCAAAGTAGAGCCTGAGGAACTTCAGCAGGCAGCAGATAACTTTCGCCATACCCACAAATTGTGGAGCGCTAATGATACCTGGGCATGGCTACAAGCCCATTACTTATCATTAGATGAGTTTGAGGCTTCAATTTACATCAATGCGCTGTCATTAAAGCTCGCTCAACATCTGTTTGCAGAGCAAGTCGAACCTTTTTTTGTAGAGCATCAGCTTGATTTTACTCAGGCTGTTCTGTACGAAGTTGTCCTGGACGATCCAGACTTGGCAATGGAGCTTTATTACGCCATCCAGGAAGGTGAGATGAATTTCCACGAAATGGCTCACCAATATATCCAAGATCAGGAACTGCGGCGTACTGGCGGTTATCGTGGCACGTTACAACGTCGAAATTTGTTGCCTGAGCTTTCTGCCGCTGTCTTTGCCGCCACTCCACCTCAAGTGATGAAGCCGATCGTTACTGCTAAAGGCGCACATCTGATTCTCGTTGAAGAAGTCGTGCAGACAGAGCTGAATCAATGGCTCTACCATCAAATCCTCTCAGACTTATCTTTGCAGTGGTTAAAGCAACAGGCAGAGCATATTGATGTCGTCACAGAACTGCATACAGACGCAATTGATCAACTTCCTGCGCCAAGCTACTCATCCAGTGCTGCTGGGTGAGTGGAGGGGAGTCTGGTTCCAAAGCTGGATCGGTGGTCATCGTGAGCGGTCTCTTCAAAGTGGCACCAAAGTTTCGGAGCAGCAATGAAACTCGGCGTGCGTGCCTGATTATAGCGGTTGCTCTTACCCTTCCTCGTCCTTAGTCACAAACATTTTTGTTTCCGCTCCGTGCGATCGCCACAAGGCTGCGCCAAAGCAACGGGTGTGCTGCCGAGCGCCGCAGAAGGACGATCGCTCTATCTAGCCTTTCTTCACAACGCGCTACGAGCTTTTGGTAGCCCGCCCCAATGCGATCTTTAAACGGCTGTTTGACTCTTGACAGCACCTTGGTCAATCGGTTCTTCAAGTTCACACTGCAACGCCTCGATCGCATCTAGAATCGGCATAAAACGTAACCCAAACTCTGTAAAGCGATACTCTACGCGAGGCGGAATTTCTGGATACGCATGACGCTGAAGAATGTTGTAGTTCGTTAGTTTTCTCAATCGCTCATTGAGCACCTTCGTCGTTAACCCTTTAACACTACGTTCCATTGCACCAGGTCGGCAGATGCCTTGGCGAACCAATTGTAGTACTGTAAGCGACCACTTACAGCCCAAAATATCCTCAGCGATGCTGATCACTGATGGTTTTTGAACTGACGAAGGACTCAAAAATTTCTGTTCACTCATCTATCTAAAGCCGTACCAGAAAGTGCCTACCCCACTGAATTGTACCTACTTCCGCTCCCTTCAGCGCTTTGGTAGGGTAGCTGTGCAAACCAAATCGGGAGAAAGAAGAATGAAAGCGAAAGCAACGTTCTATCATGCTGGCTGTCCTGTCTGTATCAGCGCTGAGCAAACTGTCGCTCAAGCCCTTGACCCTAACCGTTACGAGTTGGAAATTACTCACTTGGGCGAGCACAAGGAGAAAATTGCCGAAGCACAAGCAAAGGGTGTTCAGTCTGTCCCAGCCTTAGTGTTAGATAACCAGCCATTCCATATCAACTTCGGTGCAGCATTAGCAGATTTGACCTAGCTTGCACACTTGGTTTTCAAAGCGTGGTTTACCTCCAGTGAAAGCAGAGGTGAGCCACGCCTTGAGGCGTAACGGCAGGGCAAATTAAGCAAGAACAGAACAAGTGCGATCGCATCATCAACCCGCTACGCATTCTACAGATAGCTTTGAAGCAATGAACGAGGCACCGCGCAAGCGACTAAAATAATTTCCGCATCTGCCTCGCCTTTTGCCAACAGACGATGCGGTCTTCGGGCATCGAAGTGGGCGGCATCATGCATGGACAAGATGTATTCTTCGTCGCTGAAAACAAGTCCTACTTGTCCCGAAAGGACATAGAGCCATTCTTCGCCATCGTGCTCATAAAGACAGTCGCCTAGGCGATCAATGGGAACCGTGACGCGGATCGGTTGAAGGTTGGTAAAGCGATCGCCCCCCGATAGTGGCTGATAGAATAAGCCATGCCCCTGGTGACTGGCGGTGCTGCCAGCGCGAACCACGACGCAAGTTGCCTCTTGCGGTTCTGGCTCAAACAGGGATGGTAGCGCGACCCCAAATGCCTGAGCCAGACTAAACAGCACAGCTAGCGAAGGCTGACGATCGCCCCCTTCGAGGCGAGACAGATAGGCTTCCGAAACGCCAGCGCGCTTAGCAAGGTCTTCCAATGTCCAATCTCGCTGGTTCCGTAAGCTGCGAAGCCGGACACCTAGTTTTGTCAGTTCAAGTTGAAGTTGCATCGGTTGGGATGATTTACAGCTTTCACCATACCAGGAAGTTGCCTGTTGGTCAAAATTGAAAAGCTTTTTTTGACTGAGGGGCAATTTTGTAGTCGTAGATACTGTTGTTTAGCTAAAAAAGTGGCTTAGTAGAACCACAGCTTTCATTGCCACGAGACAGAAGCATAAACGTTGAAATGCCTGATCGGTGAGTGTTTCAACACCTGCTTCAGCGCTTTTGTTCAATCTTAATCTAACCATTCCAGAGGGCACTGCTTTAGCCGTGTTCATCGGTTCAGTGCATCGGTTCAAATGTTTGAGCTAGTCAAACGTTCTCGACGACGTTTGGCAAAGTTTCTGTTGTTTGCATTTGCTGCTAATCCTCTATCCACCTTAGCCTACTCAAAGAAATGGCAATATCCAAACCTGCATCTTTGCGATCGGAGTGCCTTAGTTTTCCCGAAGTTCTCGCTCAGGGAATCGCTTTAATTGCACCAACGATGACGGCTGCTTTAATTATTCCCCTCACGTTCAGCAATGCCGGGTCAGGCACCTGGCTCACGTATGTTTTTGCAACACTCATGCTGCTGTTTGTGGCGTTCAACCTGAATCAGTTTGCGTCTCGTTCCACTTCTGCGGGTTCGATGTATCTCTATACAGGCAGAGGGCTGGGACCGTTAGGCAGTGCCCTGTCGGGCTGGTGTTTGGTGTGGGCTTATTTATTCATTGGCACCGCTGGTTTGACGGGTTTTAGCATTTCTGCGGATCAACTCCTGGGACTGGTTGGGCTGCACATTCCCAGTGTGGTTTTATTTGCCATTTGTGCGGGGGCATCCTGGTTTTGTGCTTACAAAAACGTGCAATTGTCCAGCATTTTGATGATGCTTTTGGAAGGGCTTTCAGTGGCACTGATTTTGCTATTAGCGATCGTCGTACTGTTTCACGTGGGAGTCGTGGATCGGTCTCAACTATCACTGCAAGGCGCTTCGTTTTCGGGACTGAGTTTAGGGGTAGTGGTCTGTATTTTCAGTTTAGTAGGCTTTGAAGCACCCACCGCGTTTGGTGAAGAGGCGAAAAATCCCTTGAGAACCATTCCACGAGCCGTCGTCTGTAGTCTGCTGTTGACGGGGCTGTTCTTTGTAATTGTCTCCTACGCAGAAGTGGCTGGCTTGGGCAATCACGATCCCAGTCTGGCTAAAGCGACTGCCCCCCTGAATGACCTAGCTGACTTGATGCAGCTTGGCCTTTTGAAGGCACCCATTTCTTTAGGGGCGATGACAAGTTTCTTTTCGTTGGCATTGTCGTGTCTCAGCGCTGGTTCGCGCATTCTCTACCCGATGGGGCAGCATGGCTTATTTCACAAAGCGTTGGGAAATGCTCATCACCGCAATCGCACTCCGCATATTGCCGTTAATTTTCTCGCTGCTTTAATGTTTGCTGTGCCGACGCTGATGACGTTGTTCGGGGTCGCGGTAGCGGATGCCTTTGGCTATGTGGGCACCCTGGGTGCGTTTGGTTTTTTGGCAGCCTATTTTCTGATCTCGATCGCCGCCCCGGTCTATCTCTACCGCAAAGGCTGGCTGCGTCTAGGGCACATTTTTCTGGCGGTGATGGCAGTACTGTTTTTGTTGGTGCCGACGATCGGGAGTGTTTATCCCGTGCCGTCCTATCCGATCAATCTGCTTCCCTACTTGTTTTTGGGCTACTTTGCAGTGGGTGCGGCATGGTTCCTCACTCTTTTCAAACGCCGTCCGAGCGTGGTGACAGAGATTCGCCAGGACTTTGAAGTGGCGAGTCAAGAGCCTGCCTTTCATGTGTTAACCCATCGGTAGGGATGCGTTGCAGATTGCGAGACGGCAGAGTCGTGATGACAGGAGCTTTGGGTTGATGACAGCAAAATTTCACGGCATTATTGCTTATCCAGTCACACCATTCAAACCGAATGGGGAAGTGGATACAGCCCTGTTAGCGGTGCTGGTCGAACAACTGATTGAACGTGGAGTGCACGCGATCGCGCCTCTGGGCAGCACCGGTGAAAGCGCCTACCTGAGTGAGTCTGAATGGCAAACGGTCGCTGAAGTCTCACTGCAACAGGTGGCTGGACGGGTGCCGACCCTTGTGGGCATCTCGGAACTCACTACTCAGGTTGCCGTTCAGCGGGCTAAGTTTGCTGAACGATCGGGAGCGGATGCTGTCATGGTGCTGCCGATGTCCTACTGGAAGCTCTCTGAGCGCGAGATTTTGCAGCACTATGGGGCGATCGCCGCTGCCATCAGCCTACCAATCATGGTTTACAACAATCCCGCGACCAGTGGGATTGATCTTTCATCGGAATTCATCGTGCAAATGGCAAACGCCATTCCCAACATCACGATGGTTAAAGAAAGTACCGGAGACATCCAACGGATGCACCGCTTACAAACGCTCTCCAATTGCACTCTGCCGTTTTATAACGGCTCTAATCCATTGGCATTGGCAGCACTGAAAGCCGGAGCCAGTGGGTGGTGTACCGCCGCGCCGCATTTGATTCCAGACCTGACGCTGGCACTTTATCAGGCTATTTCTACAGGTGATTTAGCGAGTGCTCAGCAGCTTTTTGACCAACAACTGCCGTTACTCCGGTTCCTTGTCAGTGGCCATTTACCTGCCACTATCAAAGCCGGGTTAAAGCTACTGGGATTGGATGTGGGAGTCCCACGCTTACCCTTGTTGCCTTTAGAGAAAGCGGCAGTCCAGAACCTGGAGGCACTTTTGCACCAGGTTCGCACTCAACCCACGACTTGAAGCACATTCATTGAAGCCTATTCATTAAAGCAGGAACTGAACGTATGTTGACCCAAGAATTTGCAGCGTTAGAACAAACCAAAGAGGACTTTGCGCTGGAGAAACTGTTTGCCATTCGAGCGAAAACGCTGGAGGCAGTGAACCGCATCGCAGAGCAAGTCCACATCGGCATGGTAGAGGAAGATGCGAACCAGATGGCGATCGCCACGCTGCAAGCAATGGGCACCCGTCAGGGTTGGCATAAACCGTTCGTCCGGTTTGGTGCCAATACCATCAAAACCTTTGGCGCAGACTCCGACCCAGGCATCAAATTGGGTGAAGATGACATCTACTTCATTGACATTGGCCCCGTATGGGACGGTTATGAGGGCGATGCTGGCAATACATTCGTCATGGGAAACAATGCCGATTTGCAGCGCTGTGCCGCTGATGCCAGACAGATTTTTGCTGCTGTTGCCAACAAATGGAAAACGGAGCAGTTCACTGGGCAAGCCCTGTACCAATTTGCAGAGCAGTTCACAAAAGAGTTGGGTTGGGCGTTGAATCTTGACTTAAGTGGGCACCGTCTGGGCGATTTCCCTCACGAAGCCTATTACAAAGGTTCATTAGCGGAAATTCCGTTCCATCCATCGCCCAAACTGTGGGTGTTGGAAATCCAGATTCGGCATCCAGAAAAGCCATTCGGCGCGTTCTTTGAAGATATCTTGATCTAATGCAAACGTGTCACTCCAGGTGTCATCAAGGAAAAGGCGGTGTATGGCGATCATGCACACACTTGCACCACCTGGAGCGTCTTTTCAAGGTTCTGCATTGAAAATTTTAATTGGTGATGGAATGGAACATGAAGCAGGTAACTGTTATTAAGCATGTGGCGTTTGAAGACCTGGGTACGTTGGCGATCGCGCTTAAACAACACGATTACATCATCACAAACATCGAAGCGGGTGTGGATAACCTATCAGATCTAGACCCATTTGATGCTGACCTCGTAGTTGTTTTGGGCGGACAGATCGGTGCGTATGAGGAGAAGGCATATCCGTTTTTAACGCATGAATTGCAGTTTCTAGAGCAGCGTTTAGCAAGCGATCTACCGACGTTAGGTATCTGTTTGGGTGCTCAATTAATTGCGCGAGCGCTGGGTGCGAAGGTTTATCCAGGTCATAATCTGGAGATTGGCTGGTCAACGATCGCCTTGAGTGAAGCGGGAAAGCGTTCTCCACTGATCCATCTCGCATCGGAGTCTACTTCTGTGCTGCATTGGCACGGAGACACCTTTGATCAACCGATCGGTGCAACCCATCTCGCATCAACCGCTACTTATCCGAATCAAGCTTTTTCCTGGGGGCAACACTGTCTGGCACTACAGTTTCATCCAGAAGTCACGGCGATCGGGTTAGAGCGTTGGTTCATTGGTCATGCCAGCGAGATCAGGGCTGCCAATCTCACAGTCGCTGAGCTGCGTCAAGAGACATCGCTTTATGCCAGAAGGCTAGAAAAGCAAGCAGCACAGGTATGGCAAACCTGGTTAGCAGCGCTCACTATTGGCTAGATCAACCGCACGCATTGCTTAGCAATTTTATCTTTGAGGGCACTGGATGGAGCCCTCCCATGACAGCGCTACTTTCCTACTGTCTCGGTGAAGGCGTTGTACTGTTTTTCAGTAATACGTCCAGCCTGATACAGCGTTTCGGTAAGCTCAGAAAGAGCTAAAACGGAGTGTGCTCGATAGCCATTTCCTTCCAGTCGGTCTTTGACTCCCTGTTCATGGTCGAGCAGCACCACAATATCGTGTACCTGCAAACCTGCTGCTTGCAACTTCCCGGCTCCTTCCATCGCACTTTTGCCGCTGATCAAAATGTCGTCTACCACCACGACTCGTTCTCCCAACTCAAAGTGGCCTTCGATCGCGCGACGGGTGCCATGCGCTTTCACTTCTTTGCGGGGAAAAATCATGGGACGATTCAGGCGTAGAGACAGTCCAGTGGCGGTGGGTAGCGAACCGTATGGAATGCCAGCAATGCGATCAAACTCTAGCGGTTTGAGTCTCTCTGCATAAGCGTTGAGCACTTGATGGAAGAGTTGAGGGTTAGAAATAATTTTACGCAGGTCAATGTAGTAGGGGAAGATCGCTCCAGAAGCCTGCACAAACTCACCAAATAAGATGCAACCGACATCGAAGAGTTGCAAAATTAAGTCAAGTTGGGGATGGGGAGCCAATGTACAAATGTCGGAGACCCATAGACCACAGGTAGACCCCTCACGCACCACCTGATCTCTCATTTGATTGACTGATGCACGCAGCGATCGGATCGGCTCACTCGGCTGTTCACAACTCAACCAGTCCGGAGGAATGGGAATGAGTAACCCTGCCCCATCGGTATTCAGCCCTGCTGTCACAAGTTGTGTCAGATCAGCGCCTTCTTGCCAAAGGCTCCGTGCCAGAATGAGGCGTTCAGGGGCGATCGCCCGGATGCTCTGCAAGACATCGGGTGCGGTCGTCCCTACTTCCAGACCCACTTGTTCGGTCGTGCCCCAGGTTCTAGCGACTTGCACCACATGCATAGAGAGTGGGGACTGTGTTGAGGGGTAGTGCTGTAACGTTGCCGCTGTCGGGTTGGCTGTAGAGCACAACACGAACACTGCTTTACCAGTGTGTACGAGAAAGGGAGCTACCTGATCCTGCCCACTGTAGGGATTGACGGTGATGGCATCCACCTGCCACTGCTCAAACACCGTCTGGGCAAAGCAAGTGCTGGTATTCAGATCACTGTGTTTGGCATCCAGAATAATCGGGAGATGCGATGGAATCGCTGCGATCGTCTCTTGCAGCAGTATCATCCCTGGCGCACCTAACGCGACATAAAAACTGAGAGTCGGTTTGTAAGCGCAAACGAGATCAGCCGTTTCTGCAATCACGGATTGTAGCCAGTCTCGTAAGCCGCCAATCAGATTATCACCGCGATCGCCAAAGCGCGCAGGCAGCAGTTCTGGATTCGGATCGAGTCCGACCACTAGCAGGCTGGCGTTACGTGTCATTGCTGCTTCTAACTTGTGAGAGAAGTGCATGGGGGCTTCTTAGGGAGCATTCCTACACTACACCAGACGCACTGTTAGGACAGAAGCTTTCGTAACCACCACCCTGTCCGTTTTTTAGATGAACTTGTTCGGTTTGAGTAAACAGAACGCAATGAGTCAAAGTCATCATCAAGCTAAGGTGACAATCACAGCCAAGGCAAGCATGTATTAGTGGAGGTCTACGCCTACCTCTACGAGTTGTAAAGACATCGCTATGTGGATCAGTGCCCGTAACTTGCTCAAAGGGATCGTCAAAAAAATTGAAGTCGGTGCCGCAAATATAGAAATCATCCTAGAAATTACTCCTGGTATCGAAGTGACCTCAATCATCAAGAAGTCCTCTGCTGAAAAACTTGGCTTGAGCAAAGGTAAGATTGCCTATGCCGTCATAAAGCCAGCGATGGCATGATTGCGGTTGAACAAGTAGTGTCATAGCAAGATTGATGATGGATAAACTAACGCCTAAAGAGCGGGACTTGAGCATAAATTTGAGGCTAGTTGGATGATCATCGTTATCCTGAGCTTTAAGGGTGGAGTGTCTAAAACAATTACAGCAATTCATATTGCGGAGTCGTTAAGTCAGCATAAAGGACGAAAAGTAGTGCTAGGTGATGGCGATGCCATCCGCACTGCCTTAAATTGGTATAAGCGGGGTCTTGCCTCTGATCACAAAGTTGGTTTCACTGTCTTCGATGGTAATGAGCAACCGCCCGCTGGTTTTACTGACCTGATCATTGACACACCGGGAAACCCGGACGAAGAGGAACTGACCCAGCTTGCTAATGCTGCCGATTTTCTGATCATTCCTACCTCCTGCTCACCCGCCGCGATCGAGGCAACGATTCAGACCTTGACTCAGTTCAAGGAGCTCACTTCGGATCGCTACCGTGTGCTATTGTCTCTGGTGCCGCCGCGTCCTTCACGCAGAGGTGAACGAGTCCAGCAAGCGTTGGTTGAGGCAAGCATCCCTACCTTTACTCAAACCATTCAGCGCCGTGATTGCTATCTGGATGCAGAATTAGCGGGCTGCACTGTTTCCATGCTGCCTGGTAAAGCTGCGGATGGTGCTGCTGTGGAGTGGAAAGCGGTGGGCACGGAATTGTGGAAGCTTACAAAATCACTCAGATAGCTATGAGTCTTAATGACCTGATCAAAACTGCTCAAAGCAATACCAAACGTAGTGGTGTTGCGTCTGTCAATAATGCCGTAGTGCCTTTAGAGGCAATCAAACCACGAGATGCTGATACACGCCCTCTTAATCCTGCTCACGTCGCGGCGTTAGCTGAGTCGATCGCGGCGTTAGGGCTGATTGAGCCATTGGCAGTAGACAAGCAAGGTCGGTTGCTGGCAGGTGGACATCGACTAGCTGCAATCTTGCAATTGAAGGAGACTGACTTAAAGACCTTCAAGCAACACTTCGCTACTGGAGTCCCTGTGCGAGTGATGGAGTTCGATGCGACAGCAGAACCGTCTCGCGCTCTAGAAATTGAGATCGCCGAAAACGAACAGAGACGTGACTATACCCCTTCTGAAGTTAGAGCGATCGCCGAGAGACTGAGACAAGCAGGCTATAAAGATGGCAAAGGTAGACCGAAAGCAGGCGAGAAGGCACTGGCTCCTGCGCTTCAAACAATTATCGGCAAAAGTCGTCGCACGGTGATGAGTTATCTTGCGGGAGAGGAGCCGCCGAAAAATGTGCAGAGTTGCACATTTATTAAAAAGACAATGAAGGAGTTGGAGCAATGGGAGGTGATTGCCCCAGATGCGCCAGCGGCGCAAAAGCTTCTTGAGCAGCTACCAAAAATCAAGCAACTGTTGCATGACGCGATTGATGAGTCGGTCAAGGCTGACTAAAGTGAGCGACTATTTTGTTCACCAAGTAGTACCCCGTGCTATGTCGGAGCATATGCGGATGCATCGGGAACGGTAACGCTGCCAGTGCTCCAGCCTGCTCAACAATGCCCGCGATCGTATCGTTTGCCAGTGGACCCTTCCGGCTGGACTGAAAGACAAAAGGCGAAGTCGGGTATTCGTGCTAGAGCTTTCGCAACGCTCGCATTTCATCACCACCCAACGATTGCATCGAAGGTGTACCCTGCTTGATCCGCCGCACATGGATGTTGCCAGACGCGAAATCAACCTGCTCCCACTTGAAATTGACGGCTTCCTCCACCCGCAGCCCATGCCGATAGATCACCAGGATGAGAGTGTTATCCCGATGAGCATGGTGACTACCATTCTTCTTGATCACCTCGCGCATCGCTTCCACTTCTGCCGCCAGTAGATGTTCACGCGATCGCACTTCAGCATACCTGCGAGCGTTAGGCAATTTTCCGAGTGCTGGGTTTTGCGTGCCCTGAGTTGTTTTCATGAGGGTAGTGCCTCATCAGGAGACTCGCTCTGTGATGTCTCGTCTAACGTTGCCTCGATTGATGCCGCAGCCGTATTGAGTACGATCTCCAGTTGCTCCGCCGAAGGTAGACTGCTTTCGAGCGCTGGCGGCAGTTTGGACTGGAGTTGATAGGAAGAGACACCAATGGGCAAGTGGCTGCCTTGAAGCGCATATTCAACGATGGTGCGATCCTTGGACTTGCACAGAATGATACCGATCGTCGGGTCATCCCGATCCGTGCCTAACAAGTTATCTACCGCCGCCACATAGAAGCTCATCTGCCCGGAGTGCTGTGGCTCAAATTCGCCCATCTTCAGATCAATCACCACGTAACGGTGCAGTGGGATGTGATAGAAGAGCAGGTCAATACGGTACTCTTTGCCACTGACTTCTAAGGGATGCTGACTGCCAACAAAGGCAAAGCCTGTGCCAAGTTCCATCAGAAAGTCACGGATATGCTCTACCAGACCCCGCTCCAAGTCACGCTCCTGAGCCTCCTCACCTAACGTCAAAAAGTCCAGTGCATACGGATCTTTAATGAGTTGATGTGCCAAATCCGATTGAGAGGGGGGCAGGGTGCGCTCAAAGTTAGTGACCGCTCCACCTTGACGCTCGTGAAGCCCACTCTCGATCTGCATCACCAACACATTGCGGCTCCAGCCGTTGGCAATGGTTTTCTGAATGTACCAGACCCGCTTCTGCGGATCTTTGACCTTTTCTAGGATCATGCAGTTGTGAAACCAGGGTATTTGGACAGCAAGCTGCTGACCAATTTCACCAGGGGGATAAGCTTCTGCAAAAGCTCGCATGTACTTGAGGTTGGAGCGAGAGAAGCCTTTCATCTCAGGGAACTCCCACTTCAGGTCTTTCGCTAAGCGATCGATCACCTTCGCGCCCCATCCTTCCTCTTGTTGCCGTTCCAAAATATCTTGCCCAATCTGCCAGTAGAGCAGGAGCAATTCCTGGTTGACTGCCAGTGCCGCCTTAATTTGCGCCTGACGAATCCGTTCTTTCAGCGATCGCAAAAAGGTCGTGTAGTTATCATCAGTTGGAAACAGAGAACCGGATTTGGACACGCGTAGAACCGCTCCAAGCAGTGGGCAGACGGTAGTGGAGTATTGCAGACAGCGTTATGCACTAGCCGCTATCTTAAAGTTATCAGACTCTCTAGCTTTGCGACAGTACGCCAATAGTACAATAAACCTCTTGCGTGAATCGGGTGTAGGCAAGTAGAAGTAGGTAAGGAGGAAACAGTCATGACCTACGAGCAATTCAAACACCTGCAGCCCAGTGCCTTTCAGCGACGCTGCGGGGTGCAACCTGAGACGTTTGAGCAGAGGGCTCACTTACTGCGTCCGCAACTCGACCGTCGGGGCAAACGTGGTGGACAGTGTAAATTGAGCGTCGAAGACCAGTTGCTGCTGGTACTCGAATACTGGCGGGAGTAACGGACGCAGTTCCATATTGCGACAACCTGGGGTCTTAGTGAGTCGGCTGTCTGTCGGTTGATTAGCAAAGTCGAAACGCTGCTCATGCGCTCTGGCAAGTTTCGCTTACCTGGCAAGAAGCAGTTGTATCAGCAGGCGGCTACGTGGGACGTGCTCGTGGTGGATGTCACTGAAAGCCCGCTTGAGCGCCCTAAAAAAACAGCGCGGCTACTACAGTGGCAAGCAAAAGCAACACACCTTGAAGACGCAAGTGGTGGTCAACCAAGCCAACGGGCAAATCATTTGCACCGCTTTTGGCAAAGGACGAGTGCATGACTTTCGCTTGTTCCAGTTGCAGCCATTGCCCCTGTTACCGGAGCCATTGTGTCTGGCTGACAAGGGCGATCAAGGGCTGGCTCAAGTCCACACCAACAGTGTGACACCGACGAAGAAACCCCGCAAAGCCAAGTTAGACCAGTCTGAGCGTCAACATAATCGTTTGCTTGCTCGCTTGCGGATTGTGGTCGAGCCTGTGAACCGCCGCTTGAAGATTTTTCGCATTTTGGCGGAACGCGATCGTAATCGACGCAGGCGCTTTAGCTTACGCTTCAACCTGATTGCAGCGATCCTCAATTTTGAACTTGGCAGCCTCTCATGATTCACGCAAGAGGTCTAATGTAGGCTTGTGCCAGTTATACCTGTCTCAAAAACGGTCATTTTTGAGAGACTCTGACAATGCAATTTCCTCCAACGAGCAATCAAGCTTTTCTTTCTCTCAAAACTCTTCTCAAAATCAACTTCTCAAAACTAGCTTTTAGAGGTGAGCTCTGTTGAGAATACACCTGTATTCTCAACAGAGCTCACCTAATGCTGATAGGTTATGCACGCGTTTCAACCTCCGACCAATCGCTAGACTTGCAAATTGATGCGCTGAAGCAAGCAGGATGTAAAAAAATCTTTACTGACATTGCCAGCGGTGCCAAGTCTAATCGCCCAGGACTGACAGAAGCATTAGCGTACTTGCGAGAAGGTGACACCCTCGTTGTTTGGAAGCTTGATCGCTTGGGACGATCGCTCAACCACCTCATTCAAACCGTGACCCAACTGAGTGAGCAGAAAATTGGCTTCAAAAGCATTCAAGAGAACCTCGATATGACAACCAGCGGCGGCAGGCTCATCTTCCACATCTTCGGGGCGATCGCTGAGTTTGAGCGGGAAATTATCCGTGAGCGCACCCAAGCTGGATTAAGTGCTGCCAGGGTAAGGGGTAGGAAAGGTGGTAGACGTACTGTCGTGACCCCTCAGAAAACTGCAATGGCAAAAGCGCTGGCAGCAGACCCAGAGCGGACGATCGCTGAGATTTGCGAAGTGCTAAAAATATCTCCAGCCACTTACTACAGGCATATTAGTGGGTCGTAAGCCAGTAACTCTTGATTGTGGCCGGATACAGCTTTGCATATGCGAAGTTTTGCTGTCTAATGCGTTTAGTAATTTGCAGCCAGTATTAGTGACAAGGTGATGAATGTCAGTACTTTTATTGAACTGGCTGGATCTGGTTTTTGTTTTAACGAAGGACCATTACCCACTTGGACTGCCAGTGTTGAATGACGACTTAACCCATATAGGCAACGAACAACCAAGCGAGCGAATGAACCGCAAAGCGGAGCTATGGTGCGATGGCTACGCAAACTCTCTAAATGGCACTACCATCTTTAATAATTCACCGACCCCCAAGCATAGTTCTGAATAAATCCTACAAAAAGCTGAATTGCACCAAATCACATTGTTCAATGTCAATTAATAAACGTATCTGGCGGATGCACTACTAATGCCATTTTCGTTGTCGTACTTAGGAGATTTTTAATGATGAAGCTTACCAATTCGCTCCTAGCAGTAACAGTGGCGATCGCTTCTCTAGGTTTTGCCGTAGCTGTCAAAGCCGATACTGAGTCAGTTGTTTACTGGAATACAGCTTCCTCTGGGCAGAGTTCAAGCAATCCGATGGCTGGGAATTCTATTGCTCGTGCTCAACCTGATGCGGGTACAACTGTTCCTCGCCTGCGTGATTTAGTGGGTGCCAGGGCAGGACAGGCAGAAAACGCGATTAGACAACGGGGCTATCGCTTCGTTCGGACTGATCCACCATCCGGTGACGCGGTTTACAGCTATTGGCTGGAAAGTCGAACCAATTACTGTGTCACGATTCGCACTGAGCAAGGACGCTACCAGTCGATCGCTTATACAGGCGGCTCAGCGGATTGTAACAGGTCAGCCAACACTACTGGTGGAAGTCCTTCCAGGCAACCAACGGCAGGTACAACCGTCTCTCGCCTGAGTGATTTGGTAGGGGCAAGGGCAGGACAGGCAGAAAACACAATCAGGAGACGGGGCTATCGCTTTGTCAAGGCAGATGATGGGGGATACACCTATTGGCTGGAAAGTCGAACCAACTATTGCGTCACAATCCGCACGGATGAAGGACGCTACCAGTCGATCGTCTACACAGGTGGTTCAGGAGATTGTCAGCCATAGTTGCTATTAACCCGGCAATGACGGAAAGCAAACAGTGCCAATAATGTAAGGTTTGGAGGCTTGTCCGTCATTCCTGTTTCCAAATTTTTCGAGTTTGTGTCCATTATTGCAATAGAGAAACTATCACATGGAAAACTTTGTCTTAGCGTCTACCCGTAAGGTTTTAGCCGCCACGGTGATCACTGCATCGCTCACCTTCGGTATCGCTGCACCATTGTTGGCTCAAGCGCATACGGTCGTGCATTTCTCCCCTGGCAACGACAACTCTTTCATGAGTTCTTCGATCACAGGCAACCAATACCACGACTACATTCTGAATGCGCGGGCGGGGCAAACGTTCGGAGTTTCGTTGATCACTGACGGAACAGCCTACTTCAACATTCTCCCACCAGGCGGCGGTCCGGCAATCTATAACAGCTCAGTGTCAGGCAACGACGGCAGCGTTAAGTTACCACGCAGTGGCGATTACACCATTCGCGTGTATCTCAAGGGGAATGCCAAAGACCGCAATCAAACGGTTCCCTTTCAGGTCTCAGTTGCCATCACCCCGTAAGTGTTACTCCATTTATTCACCTGGCAGATGTTGTGACTACAGGGGTTGGGAAAATGAACTATCTCAAGAATTTTGCACCGTGAAACGCCTTGAGAAGATCGTCCCAACCTACTCGGCGATCGCTGTAGGTGACTTGCCTGGTGGATTAGTATCACTGCAAGACCTTATTCA
Organism: Stenomitos rutilans; assembly: GCF_059505485.1. NCBI lineage: Bacteria > Bacillati > Cyanobacteriota > Cyanophyceae > Leptolyngbyales > Leptolyngbyaceae > Stenomitos > Stenomitos rutilans. The sequence goes on along the minus strand of NZ_JCACKR010000140.1, from coordinate 1,818 downwards.
GTGCTTCTTCCTTTAATTATGAGGTGCCTACGTTGTTAACCAATCGAGCCAGACTGTTCTATGGGTCGCCCTTAAGTCACCCCCGCAACGCTGTATTGATCATCATTGGCTTGGTGGTATTCATTGCCATCAGCGCGTCATCCTTTGGCAAAGAATTCTCACCCGTTACCCCGGTTGGTTTCCAGATCTTCTTCATTGCGGTGGCAGCGTCGCTCTTACTGGCGCTTGTTCCCCTGGCGATTCTGTGGTTTCTTGATCGCCGGGAACCAGAGTCGAGATGGCTTTACGTGATCGCGGTGCTGTGGGGCGCTCTGCTTGCCACCGGATTAGCCCTGCCGCTTAACAACTACATCCTCGCTGCTGTAGACAGCTATGTGAAAGTGCATCCTGATGCCCAGGCAATTTTTGGTGCGAAGGCCGGAATAATTCTGGGTGCTCCCATCGCCGGTCCGCTGGTGGAGGAAACCACGAAAGGGCTGGGAGTGGTGCTGTTGTTCTGGCTGCTGCGGGCTGAATTTGATGATGTTCGAGATGGCTTTATTTACGGTGCGCTGGTAGGGATAGGCTTCAACTTGTTTGAAGCCCCCTTATACGTGCTGCAAGGATATGTTGCTACAGGGGATGTCCCGCTGTATTTCCAGCTAGCGGATCGGTTTGCGCTGTTTGGGCTAGCAGGACATGCGCTCCATACAGGAATGTTTGGCATGGGGCTGGGGCTGGCTCGGCAAACCACCCGCCGCTGGTTGCGCTATGCGGCTCCGGTAGTAGGCTGGCTGTTGGGATTTTCGGCCCATTTTCTCAATAACGGTCTCGGTCTATTGGTGTACCTGTACACCTTTATAACGACTGGGAAGCCATTTCATGACGAATCCACTCCCAAAGCGGTTTCCGAGGTGATTGAACCCTTTTTCAGCCAATGGATATCTCATAGCTGCCTAAGATTGATTCTCCTATTTCCCTTTCTTCTGATTGTCGGGGTGATGCTGTGGCAGAGCGGCGTTTGGGAGCGGCAGGTCATTCGGGAAGAGTTGGCAGATGAGACCGAGCCTGTGATTACGCCAGAAGAGTACGAACAGGTGAAGCGCGATCGCATCTTTAGAACACGCCGCATTCCTCATCTGAAAGGGCGCACATCAAGGGCGATCGTGCGGGCACAAGATGAACTGGCGATCCGCAAGTGGCGGGTGAAGCACACTGGGCGAGACGTAGAGACCGATCCGTTGGTTGCCTGCTGGCGAGACGAATTGGTGCGGTTGCGCGGTTAGCTACCGATCTAACAAGTTTCTTCTTTGTTCTTTAAGGCAGGTTTGGCTTTGCCGCTGTAGAGACTAACTTTTGCCTGAGCTGTGCAATAATTAACGCCAAGATTAACTAATTCTCAAAACGCTCGTTAACCCCAGCCTGGAAAGGCTTAAACAAAGAATGGACATGATGAAAAATCGATCGTTGCTTCTATGCTTGCTGTAATGGTGTCTGAATTTGCCATGATTGGCGCTGCTAATGCAGCAGGCATTCCACAACTTAACTACAATTGTCCAACTGGTATTGAAGTACACGCTGATAAAGGAGGCTACGTTTACATTAATGGAGAGGAGGCAAGTCTTAAAAAGTTTAGCAGTAATAGCTACGAAGCTACCCTTCGAGGTATTACTATTTCCATCACGCTAAACCCCGATGAAACTGTAGATATGTCTTACACGAGACGCAATGGGGCTAATGGTATTTGCACCCCTGACTAATTGAGCAACAGAGCAGTTTTTGAGGAGAAGCTTCCCCTTTTCTTAACTCTGCTAACGGTAGAGACAGGGCAAGAATAAG
>NZ_JCACKR010000139.1:0-256377 GCF_059505485.1 Stenomitos rutilans | reverse complement strand
TGTCTCAATCTAATCCAGTTACTAAAAAATGAAGAAACGTGTGCGTTTGCCCTAGCGTTTATGATGAACACTACAGCTTTGACCGTAACGTCGGGACGTTTATCATCAGCATCGCGGCATTTGTCACCAACGTTGCTCCACTCATTAGAAACGTTTGCATGTTTATGAGAAACGTTAAAGCAGTACTGATTGATCGACCGTGAAATTGATCAAGGTTGCGCGTTTAATTAGATACAGCGGTTTGCAACTCGATGAAGTGACTCAAAGGTCTTTTCGAGGCACACTCGTTCAAAGATATACTGCCACTCAGGAAAGTTGCCTGAACCCGCTTTGACATCCACTTCAATGCCTCGAAAAAAATACTATGCAAGAACCCACCTGTTTGCTTCTCTGATAGTGGCTGGGGTGGTGACTGTTCTACTTCCCTCCTGGCTGCATCTGCCGTCTCGCGTGCTGTGTGTTTGGGACGCAGGGATGCTCAGCTTTTTGGGATTGAGTTGGTGGGTCATGCTGCGGGCAACGCCAGAAACGATGCGGCTCAATGCAAAACGTCAGGATGAAGGGCGTTTGGTGATTTTGAGCCTGGTGACAGCGGCGGCATGTGTCAGCATTTTTGCGATCGGGTTTCTGCTCAAAGATGCCAAAAGCGGATCGAGTGCGATCGTGCTGCTCCACATTGTGCTGTCGGTTGTCACCATTCTTGGCTCCTGGCTGCTAGTACACACCATTTTTGCGCTGCACTATGCTCATGGCTACTACCAGGACGATCGTAAATCGCTGGAAGCGGACAAGGCAGAAGGGCTGGATTTTCCCGATGACATTGAGCCAGATTACTGGGATTTTCTCTACTTTTCGTTTGTCATTGGTATGACCAGTCAGGTGTCTGACGTGCAGATTGAATCACGCTCTATGCGACGGCTGGCGCTGATGCATGGAGTTTTATCGTTCTTCTTCAACACGACGATCGTGGCGATGACTATCAACATTATTGCGGGTCTAGTTCAAGGATGATCGGTGAGCAGCGGTCAGCCGTCAGCGGTTAGCCTTTTATTGAAGAGTGAAGAACTGATAGCTGATAGCTCACTCAAGAGTAGAGCCGTCGAAGAGGTAAAATCGGTGATATGAAACTATTATTGCTACACCGCCATCGTCTAAAGCAGCCATTCCTCTCCCTCGTACTGTTGCTCTTAAGCAGTATTTCTGGCTGTGGGGTGCTTCGTAGCGAGCTTGGCACGGCTCCGACTCCGCAGGAATCACCGACTGCCCTGCAACCCAGCCCTTCAACGTCGCCTCTCGCACCGCCACCCAAGCTAACGAGCCTGGATTACGTGGCTCAGATTGTGCAGCGTGTAGGGCCAGCCGTGGTGCGGATTGACTCTACTCGGACAGTCGCGCAATCCTTTGGAGATTCTGGCTTTGAGCGCTTTTTTGGAGGGCAAGTGCCCCGATCGCAACGGGTACAGCGCGGTACCGGTTCAGGCTTTATCACGACAGCGGATGGACGAGTGTTGACCAATGCCCATGTGGTGCAGGGTGCCGATAGTGTAACCGTAGTGCTGAAAGATGGGCGACGGTTTAAAGGCACGGTGGTAGGAGCCGACTCAACGACCGATGTGGCAGTGGTCAAAATCAACGCCCAAAATTTGCCTACCGTGAAATTGGGCAATTCAGATAACCTGTTGCCAGGGCAAGCCGCGATCGCCATTGGGAATCCTCTAGGGCTGAGCTTCACCGTGACGCAGGGCATTATCAGCGCTACGGGGCGATCAGCAGCGGATGTGGGTGTTCCAGCCGAGCGAGTAGACTTTATCCAGACCGATGCGGCGATCAATCCCGGTAACTCTGGAGGCCCATTAATCGATGCTGAGGGGGAAGTGATCGGCATCAACTCTGCCATTATTCAAGGTGCGGCTGGGCTGGGGTTTGCCATTCCGATCGCCACAGCCTCGAGGGTCGCTGAACAGATCGTCACCACCGGGAAGGCACAGCATCCTTATCTGGGCGTTCAGATGGCAGAGCTAACGCCTGAGATTCGGAACGAAATTAATCAAAGCGATGCTGGCTTTACGGTGAATCAGGATCAGGGCGTTCTCATTGTGGGTGTACAGCCCAATTCTCCAGCCGCGCGTGGGGGGTTGCGTCAGGGCGATGTGGTTGTCAGCATCAATGGCACCGCGATTCAAACGGCCCAGCAAGTGCAGCAACAGGTCGAGGCAGGGGCGATCGGCAGCCCACTGCAAATTGTCGTCAACCGCAACGGGCAAAAGCAAACTCTCACCGTAAAACCAGAACCCTTGCCTGCAAGAGAACTGAATCAGGACAACTAGTGGGCAGGTGGGGGATGAGGTGCAGGAGAGAGGAGGAAGCGGAGGAAGCAGGAGGAGAGTTTTGAGTTTTAAGTTTTGAGTTTTGAGTTTTGAGTTGATGTTTGACCGCTGCCTCCTCTGCCTCCCCTTGCCTCCTCCTGCCTTCTGCCTCCCCTGCCCCCTCTACGCCCCATCCCCCAATCCCCCGCCTCTACCCCTTCCCCCATGCAGTCTGAAGTTTTACCCGGTCGCAGTTTTCCTTTGGGTGCAACGGTTTACCCGGATGGCGTTAACTTTTCGATCTTTTCCAAGAACGGCAAAGCCATTGAGTTGCTCTTATTCGATCAGGCGAGTGATCCTAAACCTTCACGGGTGATTACGCTCCATCCCAAGCAGAACAAAACGTTCTATTACTGGCATGTGTTTGTTGCAGGGATTGGTGCCGGGCAGATTTATGCTTACCGGGTGAATGGCCCGTTTGCGCCTGAGCAGGGGCATCGGTTTGATGCTGACAAAGTTTTGCTTGACCCATATGCTAAAGCGGTGGTGGGCTGGGAGCATTACAGTCGCGAAGCGGCGATGCATCCAGGCGATAACTGTGCTCAGGCGTTGCGAGGAGTGGTGGTTGATTCCAGCGCGTATGACTGGGAAGGGGATGCACCGCTCAATATTCCCCATGCTGACAGCGTGATTTATGAGATGCATGTGGGCGGCTTTACTCGCAACCCTAATGCAGGCGTTGCGCCACACAAACGAGGCACCTATGCTGGGCTGATTGAGAAAATTCCTTACCTCAAGCAGTTGGGTGTGACGGCGGTAGAGTTGCTGCCTGTTCATCAGTTTGACGAACAGGATGTGCAGCCAGGACTAACGAACTATTGGGGCTACAGCACGATCGCGTTTTTTGCACCGCATACAGGCTATAGCTCTCGGCGTGACCCGATGGGGCCTGTAGACGAGTTTCGTGACATGGTGAAAGCGCTCCACCGGGCTGGCATTGAGGTCATTCTGGATGTGGTGTTTAACCATACGGCAGAAGGTAATGAGATTGGCCCCACCTTATCGTTCAAAGGGCTGGAAAATTCGGCGTACTACATTCTGGAGCCAGACCAGGAGCATTACAGCAACTACAGCGGTTGTGGCAATACGCTAAAGGCCAACCACGATATTGTGGGGCGCATGATCCTGGAAAGCTTGCTTTATTGGGTTGCCGATATGCATGTGGATGGGTTTCGGTTTGATCTGGCCTCTGTGCTGTCGCGCAGTCGATCGGGTCAGCCACTCGAAGATCCCCCGATTCTCTGGACGATCGAGTCACACCCCATTCTGGCGGGTACCAAGATTATTGCCGAAGCCTGGGATGCTGCGGGGTTGTATCAGGTTGGCTCGTTTATTGGCGATCGCTTTGCCGAATGGAATGGACCCTTCCGCGATGATGTCCGCCGCTTTGTGAAAGGCGATACCAACACGGTAGCAACGCTGGCAAACCGACTGCTTGGCAGCCCTGATATCTATCCTCATCCCGATCGAGAACCTAGCCGTAGCATCAATTTTGTGACCTGCCACGACGGCTTTACCTTGAATGACCTGGTTTCATACAACGAAAAGCATAACGAAATGAACCGGGAAGACAGCCGTGATGGTTCCAACGATAACCATAGCTGGAACTGTGGGGTCGAAGGTGAGACTGCTGATCCCCCAATAGCCGCCCTGCGGCTACAGCAGATTAAAAACTGCCTGACCATTCTCTTTTTTGCCCAGGGAACCCCTATGCTGCTGATGGGCGACGAGGTGCGGCGATCGCAGCGGGGCAATAACAACGCCTACTGTCAAGATAATGAACTGAGCTGGTTTGATTGGAGCGGCGTTAACCAGGAAAGTGCGCTGCTGCGCTTTGTGCAGACGCTCATTCACTTCACCCAATCGCTCGAAATTTTTCGACAAGAACGGCTGCTAGAAGTCACCTTTGGTAGCCAGAAACCGCACATTGTCTGGCATGGCACCGAGCTAGGTCAACCAGACTGGGGTGAACATTCTCATTGCCTTGCGTTTACGTTGCGCCACCCCGAAGCAACGGAACATTTTCACGTGATGCTCAACGCCTATTGGGAAACCCTGACGTTTGAATTGCCCCCACTCGGTAAGGGCGAACGGTGGTACCGCATCATCGACACAGCACTACCATCCCCCAGAGATATTGCGGAGCCGGATGCTGCACCACAAGTCAGGCGCAAAAAATATCCCGTCGAGGCGCGATCGTCTGTGGTATTGATGGCACGCATAGGCTAAAGACACCGATGAAAGTTTTGAGTTTTGAGTTTTGAGTTGCGACAAGCCAGAGAGTTTTGAGTGATCGAACCTATACGAGTTTTGAGTTTTGAATTAAGCTGATGGCTGGCGGCTGACCGCTGACCGCTAGAGTTTTGAGTGGTCGAACCTGCATAGCATCGCTGGCTTGAGTGCATCATTTGTAGCTCAATGAAAGATGTAGCTCAATGAAAGAGAAATGGTGTAACACGGCTTCCTGTTCGCATTCTTGAAGGAATCGATCGCCTGCAAATCCTTCTTGATCACCCTGCATTGCTTTGCGATCGTGATCCATTCCTTCTTGATTGACCTGCATTCCTTCTCGATCGCGATTCATTGCTTCCCGATCACAATCCATTGCTTTGCGATCGCTCTGCATTGCTTTGTGATCGCCTGTAAGAAGGAATGCATTGCCATGCAGTGCTGTTAGAGAGCTTTACATTGCGGCGGCTCTGTCACCATGACTGTTTAATTGGTATGAGAACCCAGTTAACGGAGGCGTGACGGCAATGACTGACCATCAACTCATTTTGGTGACAGGCCCTGCGCGATCGGGCAAAAGCGAATGGGCAGAAACCCTCGCAAATTGCTCTGGTAAGACAGTCATCTACGTAGCAACGGCTCAAACTGATCTCACCGACCATGAGTGGCAAACACGCATTGAGCAGCATCGTCAGCGCCGCCCATCCACGTGGCAGACGCTGGCTATCCCGATCGCTTTGGCCGAAGCGATTCAATCTGCACCACCCAACAGTTGTCTGTTAATCGATTCCCTGGGCACCTGGCTTGCTAACCTTTTAGAGCAAGACGAAGCCACCTGGAGCAAAACTGTACGCGAGTTGCTAAGCAGTTTGCATCATGCCACCAGTGATGTCATTGTGGTCGCTGAAGAAACAGGTTGGGGTATTGTGCCTGCCTACCCCATCGGACGAGTCTTTCGCGATCGGCTTGGCACACTCGCTCGCCACATTGGTGCGATCGCCCATCCGGTCTATCTTGTCACCGGGGGGCACGTCCTGAACCTGAGTACCCTGGGAACACCGCTAAAAACAGATTAAGGGGCAAGGGGACAGCGTAGAAGTTTTGAGTCAAAGAGCGATTAGCGATCTGTGGCCTGCAATCTCCTAACAACCAACAACTTCTCCAGCCTTCTGCCCCTTGCCCTAAGAACTTAAGCTTAGCTACAGATTTGCCTTGCTTGTAGACTGGCTTGCAGGGACTAGCATAGGGCTACTAGAAAGTTTTGCGTTCAAGTTCAACCTTTGGCTGGAAGCCTGTTAGCTACAGAAGCGCCATAAAGAGAGTAAAGACCACTCAACTATTGCAGAGCATTTTTGCTCTTTGTTTCAACGCTATGGCATCTGAACAGCACGTTAGACAATACCTTGCCTACTGGTTTCAGCTAGGAAAGCGCCTTGCGATTCGAGGTGGGGAGGAGTTTTTGCAGCCTCGCCCGGTAATTCAAGGCGATCGCTACAGTCAGTCCTTTGAGTCATGCTGGCAGCAGATTCGTTCTGGTGAAGCAGGCGATTGTTATTTAGAAGGAACTGACCAGACGATCGCCGAACTGCTAAGCCCAGCTTGGGAAGTGAATCCATGCAGTCGTTGTGAAATGCCCGTACCCGTAAAGGTGCAAGGCGTTGCCACGCTAGAGTGCCCTTGTATTGATCTGCCTGGGTGGCCGAACACGGAGTTGCCTCAACCTCGTCAACCCATCAGTAGTCAGGTGGTCATTGGGCAGGTGCGCGATCGGCTCCGTCGCGCCAATGGTTAATGATCCCTGTCGATCGAACAGCTAACGCGAGGGCCATAACGAGTTAAAGTCGGGCGATCAAACTAGTGCCCTTCCCCTTCTACCCTCTACTTTTTGCCTATCATGCCTCATTCTTTCCCCTTGAGGGGTGTCACCCATTAAAGGAAAGCGATCGTTCTTAGCCAGAATCGAAATCGCATCCCCCCTCACTGGCAGGAAAACACTTGACTAAGATTGTCCCCGTCCAATTAGACAACGGCACCGTCCTCTACGTTGAAGCGCAAGACGAAACGGAAGCACCGTCGATCGCTCCTCCCTCCCCGCTTGACGAAACAGTAGAACAACGGCGTGGCGGTGCAAAAGGCATTGGCGATCCGAGGTTGCCGTTTCGCCCCACGCCAACCCAATCCATGCAAATGGTACAAAGCACGATTCGCACCTACACCACCTATTGTTTAGATGCGTTCAAAAACTGTGCGGCTGCCAACGTCGATGAAGTGACGCTAGAGTTTGGTATCAATCTCAGTGCCGATGCGGGTATTCCTTACATCGCCAGCGGCAAGGCACAAAGCAATCTCAAAATTACCGTCAAGTGCTCGTATAACAAGCCTAGTACCGAAGACAGCAGTGCCACCGGGACAGAACCAGCCGTTGTCAGCAATGGGCAACCGATTGCCAGCAACGGACAAGCGGTTGCAGGTGAGGGACAGTGGGGGATTGGCGATCGGATGTAGCTCCCCCCGCTTCCCCTCTAAACCACAAAGCTCGTCTCCTCCCCCTGCGCAGCTTGCCAACTGCGAGCATCGAAGTATAAGTCTTCTAGCGAAATGCTGTAGAGGGCTTCTTTCAGCTTTTGGTGGAGCCGATTCCACACGGTGAACGTAACCCAATCTTCTGCCTGTGACCCATCAGGCGCATGACGAGGAAGCGGGTCAACGCTTTCGCCAACGGCTTCCAAAATTTGTCCCAATGAAATGCTGGCAGGCGATCGCGCTAGCTGATAGCCGCCCTGAACGCCGCGAACAGACTGCACCAAACCTGCACGGCGCATTTCAATGAGGAGTTTTTCGAGGTAGGGGGCGGGCAGATCTTGACGCTGCGCGATCGCCTTGACAGAAGCTGGCCCGTAGCCTGGTTGCAAGGTTAGATCAAGCATTGCTTTAACGCTGTAATGTCCACGGGTCGTTAGTTTCATTGCACAAAAGCAGAAAGGATAAGCGTGCCAGGAATGGTATGAGTATCGCACCTGGACTGACTACGCCCATGCCCAACCCTGATGCAGAGAATCGGCACCAAAACTTTTAACTCACTCTACTCCCCGCGCCCACTACTCACGCTACACCCCAAACCCTTACCGTTCGATCTTCGCTACCACTGATGATCAATTGTTTATCGGCACTAACAGCAACGGCAGTTACCAGACTGGTGTGTCCTTGTAAGGTGCAGAGTTCACGCCCTGACTTGAGGTTCCAAATTTTGATTGCGTTCTGGCTGCTACTAATGAGGTGTCGATCGTCGGTCAACGTGACGGAGGCGATCGTTCGTAACGCTCCTTTTTCGGGGTGGATCTGCTTCCCTGTTCTTAAATGCCATGCTTTAACGATGTGATCGCGCCCACGCATGGCAAAGGTTTCGCCATCGTCACTGACCGTAATGGCATAGATGAACGAGTGTGCCTTGAGCGTGAAAATGGCTTCTTGTGCCCACCAGTCCCAAACGATAATGGTTTTGTCGCGGCTACCGCTGACTAGCGATCGGCCATCAGGACTAATCGCCACGGCTGTCACTCCTGCCCAATGCCCCGCCAGCGTTGCCAGACATTCAAATAGCACGTAAGGATCATAGGCGGCTAAGGCTCGTTCTGCGGCTGCCTCGGTGCGTGTCTGCAACCTTAGATAAGCCGCCTTTTGCACTTCTATTGCTTTGTCCTGCAAGGCCTGCGTCAGCAACTCTAGTTCTAGCGCACCATACTGACGAGCTTCCACCAGGGCTGCAAGACGTTGAGCCGCGATCGGGCTGTTGAAGCGCTGTCTTACGCCCTCCGAGCCGCCCAACACCATCGACCCAAACGGTGCAGGGGCAGAACCACCAAGGACGACATCGTATTCTCCGGGATGCATGGGTTGATTCTAGTAGTTAGTCAGAGGAAGAATAAGAGATTTCTAGTCGATGACGTACCTTGATTGTTAAAGGACGAGGATGTGAGTGAACGACAACAAGTCGGATTGCATCGAGACTTATGGCACAACAACAGTATTGATGCTCCAGCCATGTTAGTTGGAGAAGAAATTAAGGTGGCGATCAAGGTATTATAGCGGTCGCCACAAGCATTAGGACATTCTGAACAGCACTGATAACTCCTCTTCCTCGCTGATTTCTACTGGTCTCTCAGCATGGCAGACAACACGTTCGTCAAAACACTAATATCTTGCTCCGTTAAGTGGCGACCAAAATGTTGAGCAATACTTTGAGCATACACCGCCCACATTTTCTGCTGCATCTCTAATCCCGCAGGCGCTAGGACGGCGAACGCACCTCGGCGATCGTCTTTACAGGCTTCTCGGTAGATCAGCCCTGCTTTTTCCAGACGATCGACCAGTCGGGTTACATCGGTGCGGTTTACGAGCAGCGTTTCTGCCAACTCGCTCAAACGCAGTCGTTGCTCAGGAGCTTGCTTTAGAGCAATCAGCACGTCATACCACTCAAAAGGTGGCAGTTCAGCCTGCCTAAAATCTTGCTCTACCTGCTCAACCAGGTGAGTATGCACTGTCAGAAAGAGCTTCCATAGAGTGTTGCGAGCCGTTCCAAGCTGAGCCATTTCACCGATCTAATTAATTTCTACTGTAATTATTGCATCTGCAACTAAACAGTGGTATACCTTGAGTAGTTACAAATGTAATTATTTCAATCGCGACCATCTGCTCCAGCTCACTCACCTGTAACTAAAATCTGGGCTAACGGTGCGAAACCCGTTTCAACGGGTTGAAAGATGTGTGCAGTTCTCTACCCTTCGGGAAGGCAACGCCTACAGAGGACTGCATGGTGTAAGCCAGCATTTTCAGCAGGGCAGGGCCAGCGATCGCTGAAAGCTTTGTCAGGCAACCAGGCTTTGTACAGTTGATAAACCGGGATCGGGCTGAGGGCTAGGAGCGGTATCTTTCCGTTCCCTTTTCTTCAATGACTCTCTCATGCTCCTTCTGGAGGTGTTTCAATGGCTAACACTCCGCCTCGATCGTCTTCCTCCCAGACTCTTGGGCTTGTGGCTATTCTCCTGACAGTTCTGTGCTGGGCGTTTGCGGCAAATGTTGCCTTTGATTTGTTTACGACTGGCATCAATCCACTAGAGTTAGCAGGAGCCAGTGCCATGATTACAACGTTTGGGTTGGCAATCGTGCATTGTTTCTGGAGTTGTGGACAAGCTCAGCCAATGAACCTGAAACAATTTGTTTTGGGGGGCATTCTCGTGCTTCTGGTGGCAGCCGACTATGTTGCCATTCAACAGTTACCTGTTGCGATCGCGATCGTGCTTCTTTTTACCTCACCAATTCTGGTGGTTTTGTGGACAGCACTCGCCGCTCACCGGATTCCCTCTCGCTCAGTGCTAATGGCCCTGGCACTGTCGATTTTGGGGGTCGTTCTAGTCTCGAAACTGCTGGAAAGCAGACTGGAGCAAGTCAACTGGTTTGGGATTGGAATTGGTCTGATCACAGCAGGATGCTTTGCTGCCTACGTTATTCTGAGTGAGCAATTGGTAGAGACAGGGGAACCTGTTGGCATCTTGCTAAAAACCTATGCGGTTGCCAGCCTATTTTGGTTGGCTTACCAGTTGACACAAGGATTGCCGCTTAATTTGCTTTCTCCTAACCACTTCTCAAAAGTGTTAGTGGTTGGAATCGTTGGAAATCTACTGCCGTATCTAATGTTTTTGTGGAGCATTCAACGCGTGAATGCTGAACGAGCCGCGATCGTGGCAACTTTAGAACCCCTGGTTGCTGCCATTTTGGCGTGGCTCTGGTTTGGACAAACCTTGACGTTACTGCAAATCATTGGGGGCGTTCTCATCATGAGTGCCGTTACGGTTCTGCAACTCAAAGAGGCTGAGTCTGTTCAGGTTCAACGCCCGTAACCAGAGCAAATGCTGACCCTGCTGCAACACCTAAACCCAATTGTAAGGAGTTCAATCATGTTCAATTCAGAGTTAGAACTGGTGAGCCATCATCTGTGTCCTTATGTACAACGGGCTGTGATTACGCTGTTGGAAAAGGACATTCCTCACCAACGCACGTATATTGATTTGTCGAATAAGCCCGATTGGTTTCGCCAAGTCTCTCCACTGGGCAAAGTGCCTCTGCTGAAAGTAGACCATGAGGTGTTGTTTGAATCGGCTGTTATTTGTGAATATTTGGACGAAATTACGCCAGGTTCACTTCATCCAGCAGATTCATTAATGAAAGCCAAGCATCGCGCATGGATTGAGTTTGGCTCCAGCATTCTTAATACGATCGCAGGGTTTTACAACGCTACCACCGCAGATGCTTTTGAGCAAAAACGTCTTGACTTGGTTGATAAATTTACCTGGATCGAGCATCACTGGCAGGGAGAGCTATATTTTGCAGGAGATGAATTTTCACTTGTTGATGCAGTTTATGGACCTATTTTTCGTTACTTTGATGTGCTTGACACCATTGCTGATTTCCAAGTTTTTGCCATCACTCCCCATGTACGGAACTGGCGGCAAGCGCTGCGATCGCGTCCTTCTATTCAGCAGGCAGTCAGTGAAGATTACCCGCAACAGCTACGAACGTTTTTCACCCAACGGAATTCCTACTTATCTAGACTATTGTTTCTCAACATAGCTTAATTTCCAGAGATACTTGCAATCTATACTTTTGACCCTGATTAATCTTAATACAGCCCAAAATAGTGCTCAGGAGAAGCCATCATGCACCCATCTTTAGAGATTAGCAACAATGATGTTTTGAAGCCCATTCAGACATTTGTTGATGCGGTCTTATCTGGAAATTCAGAGTTGATGAGAGAGGCGTTTCATAGCGAAGCTGCATTAAAGTTTGTAGAAGCCGGAAGTTATGCAGAAACTGGAATCAACGACTACATTGAGTTCATGAAAAAGCAAGGCCCGCTGCCTCTAGCAATTGAAAATTTGACCGTTGATCAATTTGAAACGGGTGCTGCGGTCAAGGTGGAGTTTGTCCTACCAGAAGTCAAATTTATCGATTTCTTCCAGTTACTGAAACTTGACAGTGGATGGAAGATTGTCAACAAAATCTATGTGAAGCAGGAGCAAGTTCAGTTTGTGCAGCCTGCTATTACCTAAGGGAAATATCTCATGACTCACATTCTACAAATAGATTCCAGTCCTCGTCTGGAACGATCGCACTCGCGAGCACTTGCAAGTGCTTTTTTGGAACAATGGAAACCTTATCATCCGGGTGCAATCATTACCCACCGCGACCTGGTACGCGACCCGGTGCCCTATTTAGATGCTACCTGGATTACAGCAAAGTTTACAGCGGCTGCTGCGATCGCCCTTTCTGACGAGTTAGTTGATGAATTCCTGGCAGCCGATTGCTATGTGTTATCGGCCCCCATGTATAACTTTGGCATTCCGGCTGTTCTCAAATCTTACATCGATTATATTGTGCGTCCCAAACGTACTTTTGCCGTAACCGAGAATGGTTTCAAAGGACTAATAACGCATAAAAAAATGATCCTTGTTCAAGCAAGAGGCAGTGATTTTCGTTATGGTTCAGCTTATGCTTCCATGAACTTCCAAGAACCTTACCTAAAAACTGTTTTTGGTTTTATCGGCATCACTGATATTGAGGTCATCAACGCCAATCGACTGAATACTGAACTGCGCGACCAGGAGCTTGCTGCTGCCAGGACAACCATTCAAGCCCTTGCTGCTACTTGGTAAGCGCTGGTTGCCAGTTCTCTCCTTGGTTCTCTATTCATTTAGCCTTTTCCTGCTAGGTACGACTCATCAATGGCGTTTGGCTCTCACCATTCCGTTTCTGTTGAACTCCAGGCCGAACGAGATCAAATTCACGCTCAATTTTTCCACGGCTGGAGTACGGCTGAAGGTTCCTCTGGTGGCAAGCGGAACTTGGACGCTGTCACCTGTGCGCAAATTCAAGAAGTTAGAGAACGTCATCTCTATGGCCGACTGGAACGTAATAAAGCTAAGAAGTGATTATCAATACCATCACGACTTACGCACTTGCCCCCTAAATACCCCAAATCTGGAGGACTTCCAATCCAATCCCCCCCAAATTTGGGGGTTCAGGGGGGCGAAACTTAGTGAACTGAGTAAGTCGTGACCATATGATTTACGCTTGCCCTGACTGTAAGCTGCCCGTTGAAGTATGGGATGAAAAGCTGTAAACGGGTTTCCAGTTTAGGTACAAATGCCAAGTTGAAATCTCTGCCTGATTTACCAGATATAAAGCAGGGAAAACAAAATAACCCAGATACCATCGACAAAGTGCCAGAACAAAGTGGTCGCACTAACCCCAAAGTGACCGCTGTTGTAGTTACCTCGGATAAACGATCGTCCCAGTATAATCACTTGCAAAATGACACCGCTCAGAACGTGCAACCCATGAAAGCCTGTCAATATGTAGAATGTTGCACCTATCAATCCGGTTCGCAAGCCAAAATCAAGCTGACTCCATTCAATTCCTTGACCGATCAAAAAATAAGAACCCATCAAGATCGTCATCAACCATAGCCAGCGAAATTTAACCAGATGATGGCGACTGAGCGATCGCTCTGCCAGTTGAATCACAACACTGCTAGAGAGCAGAATGATCGTATTGAGGATGACAAATGTAGATCGTTCTGGCCCCGTTATTCCAGGGGGTAACCATTCAGAAGCTGTTAGTCGCAGAACAATGTAGGTAAAGAAAAAACTGAGAAAAATAATGCTTTCGGATAACAGAAAAACCACCACCCCAAACATTCCTTTGCCATGATGGTCTTCGTGGCTCCCGCCTCCACTGGGCAGAAAACGCCGCAACCAGGGGGGAAACTTTTGCCGTAACCGTTCCAGGTCGATCGGGCTTTCATCAACGTGAATCGGTTTGGGCTGCGGTGAGCTACTCATTAGAAACGTCTTCTCCTGATTGTGTTGCAGAAGCTTCACCGTAGGCTTTGGGATTGCCATAGTTATAGGGTGGAAAGATCACCTGAGGAATCTCAATAAAATTTTCTCTGGGAGGTGGCGAGGAGGTTGTCCACTCTAATCCGGTAGCTTGCCAGGGGTTATCAACGGCTCTACTGCCCGCCAGTACAGAACCGACCATATTAGCGATAAACGGTAGAGTTGAAACGCCTAATAAAAAGGCTCCTAAACTGGCGATGACATTCCACCCCTGGTATTCGGGCGGATAAGAGGCAACCCGCCGTACCATGCCCTGTAAACCCAGTGGGTGCATTGGGAAAAACGTCAGATTTGCTCCAATAAACGTTAGCCAGAAATGTAGTTTGCCCCAGCCTTCGGCATACATTCGTCCAGTGATTTTAGGGAACCAGAAATAGATGGCGGCAAAGATTGCCATTGTGATGGTATTGAACACAATGTAGTGAAAGTGCCCCACTACAAAGTAGGTGTTATTGACATGTAAATCAAAGGAGTTAGCCGCCAGCATTACCCCTGTAATGCCACCCAAAATAAACATGGCGGCTCCTGCCATTGCAAATAGCATGGGCGTATCTAGATGCAATTTACCCCGCCAAATCGTGGCAGTCCACCCTAAAGCTTTAACTCCGGTCGGCACAGCTACCAGCATTGACGTAATCGCAAAGGTGATTCGCATCCAATCAGGAGTCGCGCTGGCAAACATATGATGAACCCAGACAAAGATACTGACAGCCGCAATGCCTAAAGAGGCGATCGCTAATGAACGGTAGCCAAACAAAGGATTGCGGGCAAAGGCAGGCAACACTTCAGCAAAAATGCCAAAGGCAGGCAGTGCCATAATGTAAACCGCAGGATGGGAGTAGAACCAGAACAAATGCTGGTAGAGAACGGGATCGCCTTGTTGAGTCGGGTTGAAGATATTTGTACCGAAAGCAAGGTCAAATGTCAGCAGGATTAATGCGCCTGTTAGGGAGGGTAGGTTGATCAGTTGCAGCAGTTGAGCACTGAGAACCGACCAGACAAAGATAGGTAGCCGAAAAAAGGTCATTCCCGGTGCACGGAGCCAGACGATCGTCGTCACAAAGTTCACGGCACCCATGATGGAAGAAATGCCAAGCAAAATCAGACTGATAATCCAAACGAGTTGACCAGAGGGGTTTTGTAGGCTCACAGGTGGATACGACCACCACCCCGCCTGCGCTGGACCATTGGGCAGTAAAAAGCTGGCAATTAGCAAAATGCCAGCGGGGGGAATCAGCCAGAACGAAATGGCATTCAGCAGCGGAAACGCCATATCTCTCGCCCCAATCATTAAGGGCACCAGATAGTTTGACAACCCTGCATTGAAAGGAATGATCCATAAAAAAATCATCACCGTTCCATGCAGCGTAAAGAGAGCGTTGTAGAGAGGACGATCGACCAGGTTTAACTCAGGGGTGATCAGTTCTGCCCGCACGAGCATCGCCATCAATCCACCGATCAGAAAAAAGATAAAGGTAGTGAGGATGTATTGCACCCCAATCACTTTGTGGTCAGTGCTGAAGCGAAAATAGTCCCGCCAATGGCGATCGATGGGTTGATTTAATTCAATCCCACCTGAATCATCAGGCGAGATCGCAGGATTCGTCATGAATCACCCTCCTGAACTTCAGTAGATTTTGCAACGGCTTCAACCGCTTTGGAACTCCATCTCGCTTTAAAGAGTGTCTTGGGTGGATGCAGTTGTTCCGCAATCACTGAATTAATCTCATCAATGGGCTGTTGAGCGATCGCAACAAGCCACTGATTGTAAGCTTCTCTCGACTCCACATAAACATCTGCTTCCATGAGTGCAAAGTAGGTGCCGCTATACTGTGAGTCTTGCAAGCGATATTTACCGATACGATTAGGCGTCACCACCAAATCAATATCACGTTTAGGAATCATGTCTTGCTTGAGGCGAAAAGCAGGCACATAAAAGCCATGAATCACCGCTTCTGCCTGTAAATCTAGTCGAGTACGTTCATTCACAGGCAAATGTAGTTCATGACTAACGGCTTGATTGGGGTAGCGAAATGTCCACTTCCATTGCGTCGCTATCACCTGAATTCGCTCGTCAGCGGGTTTGGGGGTATCTGAAGCAGCATTCGGAGACTCTACTGAGGCAGCGTGGGCTGGGGCTTCTAGGGGAAGCTGAACGATTTGTTTAAGTCCCAAAATATTGAGTTGGCTGTAAATATTAGTATTTTGAAAAGCGATCCACAAGACGAGCAGCGTTGGAGCGGCTGTCCAGAGAATTTCTAGTTTGACGCTGCCTCTAGAGGGATGTCCTTCACTGTAGTCATCCGGTTTTGCTCGAAAAAACAGGGCAGAGTAGAGCATCATTCCCACCAGCCCCAGGAAAATAAACATACCGACTGACACCAAAAAGCTAAATAAGGTGTCTACCCGCTGTGCTTCTGCGGTTGCTTGGGGTGGCATCCAGGTATAAGCTTGTTGCCCCATCCAATGACTGATGAGCATTGCTCCAGCAATCAAAATAGTCAGTAAAAAGTATTCGAGGAACTTTAACATTGCATCCCAAGCGTGCACTGTCTCATCGTGTAATCACGTCAAGATTCGGATAGATATTACAATAAACCCACAGAGGCTCCATCTAGCCAACGAAGGAGTATTAGATGCTCCAAAGAAACTGAATAGCCTCTTAATGTATTTCCTAATCTACTGAGGCATGTTGATGCATCTAAAACTGCTGGCAGATCAAGGCCCTGTGCACCTTATTTGCCTGAGAAACGCTTTCAATGCTGTGAAGAACTTCATAACCGAAGTCATGCTATCTTCGACCTGTGTGGTGGAGTTGGCTTTGGTTTGATACTCACGCCTGCCAGCCAAGATGCTGTAGCTCAAGCAAGCAACAGCGCTCGCATCCTTGAAACAGCACACTGACGTAGATGAACCTGTTCGTCATCGCTAAGGGAACTGGTGACCAATAAAATCCCAGGTTGAAGGGGGTGAATGAGTGCATGTGTGGATGAGCATTGGGATGTTATTTCCCAGCGAGGCCCTACCCGATGTCAATCACGATACGTTGAAAGAGCTTCACAACTGAGTGTCGTTACCGGATAAAAGCAAAAGACACTATCACACATAAGCTGAGAACCAATGCAGTGATCAAAGCGTGTTCAACCCGACGACTAAAGAACCCAACGATCGCGGCGATACATGCAACCATTAGCAACAGTCCAACGTAAATAGCAAATTGCCCACCATGATCGATAGTGGGATCATTTTGAAGACCAGAAGGAGACCGTAACGCGGTTGGATCAGGTAAAGGAGCATCCGCGAGTAGAGCGCTAAAGTTGATCATTTCAATGTGACCTTAATAACGTTGATATCACTTGTTGAACAGTCCGTACTCTTGTCCAGACGGCAGTTCATGAGTTGAATTTCCTCCTTGTCTTAACTGATGCACTGCCGTATTGTGAATCCCAAACTCATCGCCCAATTGTGCCCCTAAGGTTCCATGCAAATAGAGTGCTCCTAGTAAAACAACACCTACCAGCAAGTAACTCCACTGCACTTCTCTAAGACGATCTTTTCGCCAGCGATAGCGCTGTGCTCCTCGCCATAAAGCCATTCCAGCGATCGTTGCTAACAATGCAATGCCTCCCAATCCATGCAGCAACATGGTTGACTTGGCATCCAGGCCCCAACCGCTGACTCGATCGGTGGGTGGAGTGGCTAACATCAGTTCAAAGAATCCGACTGCAACAGTAAAAAAGGTGATAATCGCTGCCCCTAACAAGTTGTACCAACCCACTTCATAAAACCCTGCACGAATGGCAGGAAGCGCTAAAAATTTGAAGATGGGTCTTCCCAACGGAAACAGCGTTCCAGCAATGTCAAAGATTACTGCAATGATGAGCAGTCCTAATGTTAGGTGAACAAGTTGAGGATGAATGGGGATAGGGTAGGGCAGTCCATTTGCTCCCAGCTTTAATCCAGGTAGATTCAAGAGTAAGAGTATCATTTCAAAAGCCCCTGTCGAGTTGCCTCTACTACAGGTTCTACATGCAGCCCATACACCCAAACAAGTTGACTACCCAGCATCATTTGAAAAAAGATTAGACAACTTAGAAGCGTTGTAAATCCTAAATAGAGCGGAGAAACTCTTAAAGGACTTTGATGGCGCATGGCAAAACGCCAAGCCGTAATAATGACTAAAAAAGCCGCTAAAGACCATCCCATGACCGTATGTAAACTAAGCGTTGATTGGGCCTCTGCTTGAGGTTCTGCTAAACCTGCTTCAAATTGACCAAAAATAACTGCAAGAAAAATAGAAATGGCAGCAACGATTAAGTTCCAAAAACTAACTTCAAACAAACGAGGTTTATGAGCAAAGTAACCTAACACATCGCACACAAACGAACAAAACACCATTGCAATCACAAAGTGAACAATGATGGGGTGAATCGGATCAGGGTAAGGAAGCCCCTGCTGATTAAGCGATAAATGAAACATTACTTTTTAAATTAATCTTTAGTTGATGGGTTTCGTGTTTCTTGTTTATGGGAAATCGCTATCTACATTCATTCCACAGAATAGCGAAGTATTCATTCAATAGAATAGTGAAGTCGGCATAAAAGGTATCTATCTCTTTAGAGATGTTTAGAAATACGGAGAAGTCAAAAGAGTTCAAGCAAGCCGACGCAGCATGAGGTGAATCATCGCAAGGTGAATGAGTGCCTCTGAGGCAGTAGGCAGTCGCTTATAATCGACGTTGAACCGACGACACCAGTGCAGCCAACCGTGAGTCCGCTCCACCATCCACCACTTAAGCAGCAGCAGGAAGCTTTTTGCGCCATCAGGATGCAGCACGACCTCGATAATTCGATCGTTCGGTCTGGCTGCCTTTCTTTACCGTCTAGTCTAAACTCTAGACGGGATCAACGCTTTGACTCTCATGACAATACTCCTGATAGAACCCAATCGTTTTAAGCAAAGGGAACACACGCTGTAGGCAGAAAAACCGAAGAAGGCATGGGTAATGGGGACGGGGGATGGGTTAGAAGTCGCAAAGACGAGTGAGCATCGCTACATTGAAAGCTCCCTTCAGTTCTGCCTTTTACCTTTTGCCCTTTACCTTTTGCCTTCTTCCCCTCATACTTCGATAATCAACGTAGAAGTATCCTCAACTCCAACGATCGTGACCGTCTGACCGGGCAGCAGTTGAATGATTTGGATTTGCCCCATCGAGACAAGTAGCTTAAACCGCCAGGATGTACCACCATACGCTACTCTCAAAGTCCCGGTATCGGATGCTTCTAATTTGGCGGCAACTTGTTGCGGTAAATGGCGAAGCGGCTTTGGTTTAAAGAAATCACTCATGACGATGGTTCTCCATAGGATAGGGGTCAACACAAGACAGCAAAAAGCAGACAACAAAAAAGCCAGCACGTGATGTTCACGTTGCTGACTATGGACTTCGAGCCTCTTAGAGTCAGATGCAATGGGTATTAGATGGCATGATGCATCAGCGCGATTTTGCGTTACCAGCGTCAGGGGTTCTAGCCTGTGCGATCGCTGGAACGGTCTCAAGCCAAAGGACATCCTGACAGGGGTTAAGTGGACGATCGCCAGCGCAGCACCTGCAAGTCAATCTGTTGGTAAAGCTGCTGGATATGCTGCAACTCTGCTTCAGCCAACAATTGACGCTGACAAACGTGGCCGCCAATTTCCACAATGGTTTGAAAATTGCCTCTCCGACTGCTGGTGATAAACTCACCGTGCTGGGTGATAGACAACATCTCGATCAAACGAAACGCTGTGTGAGAGAAAACAGAAGGAAGTGCAATCAATGTAGTCTGGCTCACACGCTGACCACTCGATCGACCTTCCAGTAAAAATGTATCTCCCGGTAAGGTCGGTGAAGGGTGGCTGTGAAGCCCAACAAACATCTGAATGGCATCTGCACCTGTCCAAAACTTGGCGATCGATGGGGGCATAGCGACGTTCCTCAATAAAGTGTTTCGATAAACCCATTGGGGCAATTGGCTAAAGCAGCAGCACCAATGACCTGATCTGAATCAGAAACGCTACAGTCTCACTCTCACACAACGGTAGGCTAGCTATAATATAAAGATAGAAGCCTGGAAGTTAAAGGTAAAAGAATGATAGCAGACTTACTTGAGCTAGCGCTTTAGTAATATTTTCTATCTTTGATGTAAAACTTATCTCACAAAACCTAGAGGCAAGCCTGTAGCTTATGCTACATTTTGTCGCTATTGAGCCAAAAGGCTGTGATTTCAGTTATTTATTACCTCACTCATGTGAGGTAGGCATGTTTTTTAGTGCGTCAGACGGTTACATTGCCTAGTTTTGTAAGCATCCATGCAGAATCGGCCTATCATGCGCTTTATAAAGATGGGTGATTGAATCCTCTATGTATCGGTAGTGTAAAGAGTGTCCTGACAACCTTGAGGGGGCGATAAAGCCTTGCTGCCTGTTCTCGGTCGGCTCTACCGTTCGTGCTATAACGATTTCACTCACATATCGATACTTTTTATCTAGCGCGTGTGTTCAAGGAGTGTTTGGTTTCATGTCTAACATCCCTGATAGCTTCGTCACCGAAATGGCAACTAGGAATGGGGTCACCCGCACAGAGCTAGAAGCGCTCTTGCTCGCGTTGGACGATCGCCCCGGTGCCGAGATTGCAAAAGCACTGGAAATTAGTGAAGCAGCGGTGCGTAAGCGGCTGGGTGAAAGCTACAAAAAGTTTCACATTGACGCGGGCGGCAACAAAAAGCTCACGCACCTGAAACAAAAACTCCTCCTTGAATATCAGTTACGCCAACCCAATCAAATTCAACGCACTCAAGATTGGGGCGAAGCCGTTGATGTGATTGATTTTTGCGGACGTGAAACCCAACTCGCAGAGCTAGAAGATTGGATTGTTGGAAGCACGCTAGGGCGCGATCGCGCGGGCCGCTGTCGGTTGGTTGCAGTCTTGGGGATTGGCGGTATTGGTAAAACAACTCTGGCGGCTCGGATTGCCAGACAGGTACAGGATCAATTTGAGTACGTCATCTGGCGATCGCTGCGCAACACACCGTCCCTTAACGACATCCTGGCAGAACTGCTCAAGTTTCTACCTGGCTCCGAAGCTGAATTACCGGATGATGAAAACAGCCGTCTGCTGCGCTTACTTCAGATCTTGCGAGACCATCGGTGTCTGATTATTCTCGACAATGTGGAATCGATTCTGCGGAGTGGTGAAGGCAAAGACTACGATCGCGCAGGCGAGTACAAAGAAGGGTACGACCTGTACGGGTATCTCTTCAAAAAGCTGGGTGAAACGTCACACAAAAGCTGCTTGCTGTTAACCAGTCGTGAAAAGCCTAAAGATGCCGCTGCGTTAGAAGGTAAAAATCTGCCGGTCAAAGTGCTACAACTTGCTGGACTCACGCCTGCTGAAGCACAGCTCATTCTAAAAGATAAAGGCTTAGAAGGCACTGAAGCAGAACTCGCTGAATTGGTTAAGCGCTACTCTGGTAATCCGCTAGCGCTCAAAATTGTAGCGACCACTATTCATAACTTATTCAATAATACGATCGCGGCCTTTCTCACTCAAATCAAGCAAGAAACAGCCGTTTATGGCGATATTCGTGCTCTCTTAGATCAGCAATTTGCACGCCTTTCTAACTTAGAAAAACGAGTAATGGTTTGGTTGGCGATTAACCGTGATCCCGTTTCGATGGCAGATTTACGAGACGATATCCCCATTCCCGAATCGTCGATGCGGTTGCTAGAAGCCGTGGAATCTCTCTCGCGTCGATCGCTCATTGTTGGCGCACCCGAATCAGGCAAGCTCAGTCAACTGCCTGCCATTATGGAATACACCACTGAGTACTTAGTGGAATATGTAACGGCTGAAATTAATCAATTGTTAGAGCAACCAGAGGAAGCTATTTTTAGCTGGAGAAAACTGCGGTTCTTAAATAGTTACTCGTTAGTGAAAGCCGAAGCCTTAGACCACATTCGCAAAGCCCAACAAAAAGAAATTCTAGAGCCGATCAAGACTAAGCTACTTGATTTGTATGAGGCAGATCTTGAAGCACGCATTCGTCGCAGTTTCGATCGTCTACGTGGGCAACCGTTTACCAAAAAGGGATACGCGATCGGCAATCTCATTAATTTACTCTGCCAGATGCAAAGCAATGTGACTCAGGCAGACTTGAGTGGACGCGATTTTTCAGCGCTCACGATCTGGCGTGCCTATTTAAAGAACGTCAAGCTTCAGGACACCAGCTTCACCCATGCCGATCTGGGCGGTTCAGTGTTTGCTGAGATCCTGGGACTAGCCAGCCTGGTTTCCGTGCAGTACAGCCCCGATGGCAACCTCTTTGCCACCGGAGGGGGTGAGGGTGAAATTCGGCTCTGGCAGGCGGCTGACAATAAGCAAACCCATCGCTCTAAAGGTCACACAGCCTGGGTTTGGGCACTTGCCTTTAGCCCAGACAGTCAGTTACTGGTCAGCGGCAGCGAAGACCACACCATCAAAATTTGGGACGTGCAGATGGGCAAATGCCTTCACACGCTCGACCAGCACTCAGGTAAGGTCTACAGCGTTGCCTTCAGTCCCGATGGCAAGACGATCGCCAGCGGTAGCGAAGACCAGACCATCAAACTCTGGGACGCCAGCAGTGGACAATGCTTGACAACGCTCAAAGAGCATCATGATTCGGTCTGGTCGGTTTCGTTTAACCCGATCGAGCCAAAGCATTTGGTGAGCGGTAGTGCAGATGGCACCATCAAACTATGGGATAGTCAGGGCAAATGCCTGAAAACGTTGATGGGGCATTCCAGCCAGGTTTATTCGGTTCGCTTTAGCCCTGACGGACAACGGCTTGCCAGCAGCAGCGAAGACCAGATGGTCAAACTTTGGCATGTGCAGACTGGCAAGTGCCTGGAAACGTTGAAAGGACACAGCAAAAAAGTACATGCCGTTCGCTTTAGCCCCGATGGCAGAACCCTTGCCAGTAGCGGCGAAGATCGCATCATTAAGCTCTGGAATAGTCAAACAGGCGAATGCCTGAAAAATCTGACGGGACACATTAGCCAGGTCTGGTCAATTTCCTTTAGCCCCGATGGACGCACACTCCTGAGCAGCAGTGATGATCAGGCGGTTCGGCTTTGGGATGCGACCAGTGGCAAAGCGCTCAACGTCTTGCAAGGATACGCGTTAGGCGTTTACTCGGTTGCCTTTAGCGCCGATGGGCAAATCGTTGCCAGCGGTGGTGATGACAATATCGTGCGGCTCTGGAATCTGCATCACGAACAGCATGACATCCTGCAAGACCCCAAAAGTAAAGGACGGCTACGATCGGTGACGTTCAGCCCGCAAGAGCCGCTACTAGCAACCGGAGGCAGCGATTACACCATTCGACTGTGGGATCTACGCGATCGCCAAAACCCGCACTGCCAGCTGTTAGAAGGGCATACTCACTGGGTCTGGACGGTGACGTTTAGCCCCGATGGCAAAACTCTTGCTAGCAGCAGCGAAGATCGCACTGTTCGGCTATGGGATGTCACTAGCAGGCAATGCATCAACGTGCTTGAAGGGCACACTCACTGGATTGGAACGGTAGCGTTTAGCCCTGACGGACAGACGATCGCCAGTGGTGATGCGGATGGCAAGGTGAAACTGTGGGATGTGCCGACGGGGCAGTGCCTGCAAACGCTGTCAGATCACGAAGACCTCGTGTGGTCGATCGCCTTTAACCCTGACGGCAAAACCCTCGCCAGCGGCAGCAAAGATCAGAGCGTCAAACTGTGGGACGTTGCAACGGGTAAATGCCTTCAAACGCTTAAAGACCATACCCAGCAGGTGTTTACGATCGCCTTTAGCCCCGACGGAAAAACCCTCGCCAGCGGCAGCGGCGATGCAACGGTGAAACTCTGGGATGTCAGC
Source organism: Stenomitos rutilans (assembly GCF_059505485.1). NCBI lineage: Bacteria > Bacillati > Cyanobacteriota > Cyanophyceae > Leptolyngbyales > Leptolyngbyaceae > Stenomitos > Stenomitos rutilans. The sequence goes on along the minus strand of NZ_JCACKR010000139.1, from coordinate 232,900 downwards.
AGTGGCACCTGCCAAGACACCCTTCGGCGTGGACATACAGCGGCTATCCGTGCCGTAGCCTTCAACCAGGACGGTAAATTGCTGGTGAGTGGCAGCGAAGATGGCTCCGTACAGCTTTGGGATGTGCACAAATGTAGCCGTCTGCGGCAGCTCAAGTTCGATCGCCTCTACGAAGGCATGGACATTACAGGCGCAACCGGACTCACCGAAGCTCAAAAGTCCTCACTCAAGGCACTCGGTGCGGTTGAACTGGAGAAGTGAGCGGGGGCGATCGTCGTTAAATGGCTCTAAGATAGAAGTACCGCCCTTTTAAGCTAGCTTCCAAGTAAGTTATGACGACTCTACCGCTGACTGAGCCTGTCGCCTTAGAGGTACCCTCGTTGCCGCGAGCCGCTTTGGATGAGCTATATCATTTCTTGCAATATTTGCAATTCAAATACAGCGTCGATTTAGATTCAACGCTTGAGGCACTAGAAGACGAGATCGATGGGGTTGATGCCGATACGGCTTTACAAGAAGCAGGAGAAATCTCTCTAGCTAGCTTGAAGCAAGATTTGGGGTTGGAGTGAGTTATCAAGTTTTTATTAAGTCTGCTGCACAACGGCAACTTAAAAAACTCACGCTGGCGACTCAGAAAGACATCATTGCACTGATTGAAAGTTTGTCAGAGGAGCCTAGACCATCAGGCTGCAAGAAGCTCAAGCAGCGACAAAATCAGTACCGTGTGCGCTCAGGCGACTACCGCATCATCTACAGCATTGAGGATATTTCCTTGATTGTGAGAGTGGTTAAGGTTGGTCATCGTCGGGATGTCTATGAAGAGTAGCGGCTCATCAAGATTCTGTCGCTGACTTGCCTAGGAAGCGTCGTCAATTAAGCTAAGAAACCTTGCGTATAAGCCTTACCGCGCCCGTCCTCACAAATAAGCTAGGGGCTGGAACCCTTGCTGTTAGCTATGTATATGAATCATTGATGACAGCCCCTAGCAATCTCAAACTCACGGCTTTAAGTAATTTCTCTATAGCATCTGCAAGCTCTATTTTGCCTATACTACATCAGGTCTTTGCTCAGAAGGGATTTGACAATGAACGGGCTTAACCGATGGATGCTGTTACCACTGGCGATCGGACTACTAAATTTGAGTGTCGCCACTCCAGCTCTAACACAAGAAAAACGGGTAAGAACGTTGACCGTCGCTGGAGATGCACAGGTTCAAATTCCAACCACGATGACTGGTATTAACGTTGGCATTGATATTCGAGGTAAGGAGATTAACAAAGTTCAAGAAGAAGTCGCACGTCGAAGATCGGCAGTGATCGCTCTGCTGAGAGCACGAAAGGTGCAGAACTTAGAGACGACAGATGTTCAACTGGAGCCGATAAACGATTACAGATCAGAAACTCAGAATCAGATTGTTGGCTATCGTGCTACTAACACCATTAGGTTTCAGGTTCCAAGTGCGCGAGTAGGTAGCGTTTTGGGTGAAGTTGTTGAAGCTGGAGCGAACCAAATTAGTAGCCTGACTCTCTTTTCTTCCGAAGATGTGATTGAAGCAGCGCAAAAAAAAGTTATTCGAGAGGCATTTCAGAATGCTGAACAAAAAGCTAGTGCTGCTCTGAGTGCCATGAAAGCTACTCAACAGGAAGTGGCAGAAGTTCAAATCCTTGCGCCTCGCCCCAACGTCATTGGTAGAGTCTTTAATTATTCTAGCAACGGATTAACTGGCAGGGTGGACGCATTAGACGCAAGAACTGCTACGCTTGACCGTCAGCAGTTCGCAACTGTAGTTACTGGTGCCCAAATAGTTAGCGCAACTGTCACGCTGACAATTCGTTACTAATAGTGGCGACTTACAAGCTTGGCGATCGCTCCGTGTAATACAACACTGGACTTGCTCATGGAAATCCTCAGCGCCAGCGAAGCGAGAGCAAAAGACATTACAGGCGCTACCGGGCTCACCGAAGCTCAAAAGTCCTCACTTAAGGCACTCGGCGCGGTTGAACTGGAGAAGTGAGCGGAGGCGATCGCTTCATACACTACTTCTCCAATTTGTCAATTAAATGTATTAAATCTTAGAGTCTAATATTGATTCAAAATAGTGATTATTCGCTGCAACGCTCTTGTAGCAAGCATTAAAGCGAATAAGAGAACTAGAGTTTTGAGTTGGGCAGAAACATTACTTAATTTTTCGTAACATTTCGTGATAATTTGTTAACTGAAGGCAAAACGGTATCTCTGGAGACGTATTGCTTCACCCTTAGCCAGTTACACCTTAGTGAGGTAGCCCTTCTTATGGCAATTACTATTGATTCCGCTCGTGGCATTTTTCCCGGTACCTTGTCGGCTGACGCAGTACCCGCTTTGACTGCGCGCTTTAACCAGCTTAGTGCTGAAGATCAATTGGCATGGACGTGGTTTGCTTTCCTAGAAATGGGCAAAACTGTCACTGTTGCAGCCCCCGGTGCAGCCAGTATGCAGTTTGCCGAAGGCACCCTAAGCCAAATCAAGCAGATGACCTTTGAAGAGCAAACTCAGGTGATGTGCGATCTGGCGAACCATGCTGATACACCCATTTGTCGCACTTATGCTACCTGGTCGCCCAACATTAAGCTTGGTTTTTGGAACCAGCTTGGTGAATGGATGGAGCAAGGTATTGTCGCACCGATTCCGATCGGCTATAAGCTTTCAGCCAATGCCAGCGCTGTTTTGGAAACCCTCAAAACGTTGGATCAAGGGCAACAAATTACCGTCTTGCGAAACTCTGTAGTAGACATGGGTTTTGATACGAATAAACTAGGCAGCTATACCAGAATTTCTGAACCTGTGGTTGTGCCGAAGACAACCTCGCAGCGAACTCAAGTGACTATTCAAGGACTCGATAACCCAACGGTGTTGAGCTACATGGACAACTTAAATGCGAATGACTTTGAGCAACTCATTAAGCTATTCGTAGAGGACGGTGCGCTACAGCCTCCCTTCCAAAGACCGATCGTGGGCAAAGATGCCATCATGCGATTTTTCCGAGAAGAGTGTCAGAACCTCAACCTGTTGCCAGAACGCGGGGTCTCTGAACCAGCGGACGGTGGTTACACTCAGATGAAAGTGACTGGTAAAGTTCAAACTCCCTGGTTTGGCGCAGCCGTAGGTATGAATATGGCTTGGCGGTTCTTGCTCAACCCTGAAGGCAAGATCTTTTTCGTTGCCATTGACTTGTTAGCGTCTCCCAAAGAGCTTTTAAACCTGGTTCGCTAGGTAAAAAGGCAAGAAACATCCTGATCGATCGCGATCAATAGAACTTGAGCGATCGTCATCTAGTAGGGGCTTGGCGATGCCAAGCCCCCATTCAAAAATTCAATTCCCGTTTCATCGATCAAGAGCCAGTCTCTTCTAACCAGGAGCGCTCAATCACATTGAGCAAACGCAATCATTTCAGACCCGTTAATTACCGCGCAAATTTTAGATTGAGTCATGCAAGTGAGTGAAGCTGAGTGGACTGACACCGAGAAAATCATCGCTCGAACTGCTTTTGATCAAGCCTACGCGCGCGAGATTGAAGCGCTGCTAAAGCAAGTTCGAGACGAAGCCAGCACAATTGTAGAGTTGAGTGATCTCTGGCGATTACACGACTTCTTGAGTGCTAAGCGGTATCAGGTTGAGGGCAAGTACGACTATCAGTACTCTGGTCTGCTCTTTGTTTTTGCTGGCTTAGTCAAAGAAGGCTGGCTGCACCCAACCGACCTGGAAGGGCTAAGCACAGACAAGCTTGCTAAGATCAATTCCCTCGCAAGCATGTGAGAAGTGTGGATGCAGGAGGCATTAGCCCGATCGCGCTGGCTTTTTGCTAAGCAGGTAGTGACTGATAGGGGTTCCGTTTAGCGTGGATGTTGCGGATGTGCGTTTTCACCGTGTTGAGGCTGATGTGAAGCGCCTTGGCGATCGCCTGGTAGCTATATTCCTGCTTCAGCAGTAGCCAGACTTCCGCTTCTCGATTGGTTAACTGGAACTTCTTCTGCTCCATTTGAATCTCTTGGCGCAAGACCTCATCCCGGTCTTCTACTGTAATCAGGATGTACGGTTGGTGATTGATCGCAGCGTGCAGGTTGTCACTACTAGCAGTTGCAAGCCAGGATGCCGTGAGCCGGAAGGAGGAGCATTCAGGGGTTTGATACTCTAAAAGGATCGGCTCATACTCATGCTCAGAGGCCAAAACCTGGTCACAAAGTTCAGTAATGACTTTGGGCAGTAGCGTCCAGTAGCGCTGTGCGCCAGACAAGTTTTGACATAGCCGCTTAGCAGTTTGGTTCCAGTAAATAACAGCGTGATCTGTGGAGAGCACGATGAGACCCTTCGGCAGTGCATCTACCAGCACACTCAGCAAAGATATTGGTTCGAGGATGTCGTTGAAGCTAGTTTCAAGCGCTACTGTAGCGAGACGTGGCGCGTAATGGCTATCGCTGGAGGGGATGTGGCAGGTACAAGCGAGGCGATCGGGGACTTCATAATCACGGGTTAGCATGTCAGCTCCAGGCAAATGATAGATTGGCTCAAACGCATCGTAGTTGCTACCACCTTGGCGTGTCGATCGTCCCTGGCTTAGTTGAGTGTCACGCTCTAGAGGGAGTCAGGCATCTCAACTCACGCGATTCTTGTTTGACCCGTCCTGTCATAGCCGCTTGCTGCAAGCTCATGAAGGCACAAAAGTCTTCTCTGCCGTATTTCGTTGCGAGTAGTCGCCGAAGCTGCTCCTCGGTGCTAACAGATAGATAGCCGGTTGTGAGAACCTGTTGAACAATTTCATGAATCGAGTTCATGCCTAGTCTCTCCACGAAGAACGGTTGCACAAGTTGTGGTGTGTAAAGTAACGTTGACGAACGGCTTAACCTGAAGGTTCAGGTGTCGGGGGGGTGCATCGTTGTCATTGCTCTTCTAGATAGAAAGGTTAGTCGAGATGGTGCGGTAGATTGAACTAACAAGCGTTAGGAATGATTAGTCAGAGCGTTAGGCATTACGTTAGAAGTTTCAAAACCCCTCATGGCACCTGATTTAAGTCAGCCAGAAGAAACCTTTGCACGCGCTGAAGCACTCTGGGATACCAGCAGACTCTATGCTGATTTAGCCTCTGCAAAGCGAGAAAAGCTTACCCCAACCGAAAAAGAACATCTCCGTGGTTTGCTTTTGGGTCTTGGCCCCAAAGAGATTGCGAAGGAGTTGTGTAAAGGGGTGGGTGGCGTTCGTGTGGCGCTGTGTAGCCTGTACCGCTATCTAGAGGCCCTTTGCGAACTGCCAGAAGGCAAAATTAACTCTAGAACTGTGATTCACACCTTAGAAGAAGCGGGGTACAAGCTAGGATCTTCTGGTACTGGATTGCCGACTGGCTTGATCTCAAAGTCAGCCTGGATACAGCCTGCGCCTGCCACACACAAGGCTTTTCAGCACGCCACACACATGGGGGCCGTGTCTGTACGTGCCAGTGTGGTGATTAGCCACGGGAATCAATCGATCAGCGTTGGCTTGGCTCAGCAGTTTTACGATGGGTTGAAAGGGGCGGGGCACCAGGTATCGGTCTTGGAGGAGAATCACCGATCGCTCACCGAGGTGCTAAGGCACTTAAATACTGTGCTGGAGCAATGTGATTACTTCTTGCTCCTCCTGGCTCCTCACTCGGCGGTTAGTGAGATGGTGACTGAAGAAGTCCGGCGAGTCAGAGAGGTTTATGATGCTCACCCTCACCACAGACCGATGATTGTGCCTGTGCGGGTGGGAACGCTGCAACTCAACCATAATTTACGAGGGTATCTGCACGGCTTTCAAGAGTGGGAATGGCGATCAACCAGCGATACACCACTGCTACTGCAAGCCTTTCATACGCTATTGACAGAGGGACACTCCCCAACGGCAGAGTTGACTACCCAGGCACTACCAACTTCAGGTACCGCTCTGGAAGACCCAGACGCGCCACCGCTGCCCGTAGCAGAACCCGAACTTCCGTGGGGACAGGTCAATCTCGTCTCTGCCTTTTATGTAGAGCGATCGCCGTTAGAAACGCGCTGCTACGACACGATCGTTAAACCGGGGGCCTTGATTCGTATTAAAGCCCCCCGACAAATGGGTAAAACCTCGCTCATGTCCCGCATTCTGTATCACGGTGAGCAGCAAAACTATGTGACGCTGCCGCTGAGCTTTCAGCTTGCCGATCGCGCTATCTTTTCTGATCTGGACAAATTTTTGCGCTGGTTTTGCGCCAGTGTAGGGCTAGGGCTACAGCTACCCAATAAGTTAAAGGATTATTGGGACGACATTTTTGGCAGCAAAGTCAATTGCAAGGCCTACTTTGAGCAGTATCTGTTGCGAGAGATGGATACTCCGTTAGTGTTGGGACTGGATGAAGTTGATCGCGTGTTTGAGCATCGCCAGATTGCCGAAGACTTTTTTGGCTTACTCCGAGCGTGGCATGAGGAAGCGAAGAACCGCGCCGTCTGGCAAAAACTCCGCCTGGTCGTAGTGCATTCTACAGAGGTTTATGTACCGCTGGATAATAATCAATCGCCGTTTAATGTCGGGCTACCGATCGAACTACCTGAATTTAATCTAGAGCAAGTGCATGATCTGGCCGCTCGTCATGGGCTGCACTGGGGGGAGTCTCAAAGCCACCAGTTGATGTTACTTGTGGGTGGTCATCCTTATTTAGTGCGGGTCGCGCTCTACCATATTGCCAAACAAGATATGACGCTGAAGCAGTTGCTCCAGAACGCCCCGACCGAAGCAGGCCCCTACAGTGACCACCTGCGCCGACATCTGTGGAACCTGGAGCAGTATCCCGACATTGCCGCCGCGTTAGCGAGAACCGTTGCCACCACTGAACCAGTGAGGCTGGAAGCATCCCAGGCGTTTAAGCTGCATAGCATGGGGTTAGTGCATCTTAATGGCAACAATGTCACGCTGCGCTATGAGTTGTATCGTCAGTATTTTCGCGATCGCTTGCTCAGCATATAAGGTAATCAGCGTTCCGCTTCAATTCATTCATGCTTCATCGCCTGGTTAGATGCTGCAAGTTCAATTGCGAGCCATTAGGCGTGCCGTTAGTTTTCTTTCCTCAACAGTTCGGCAAGAATGCAGAGCAATTAGGCAATCCGTAATTTTGCTGAACGGCTTGAGCGCTTTTGCTTCATATAGCGTTACATAGTCTCATCTAGTTAAAGTTTGTATGAACCTGGTGTGCGTTACTGTCCGTCGTTTTGTGAGCGTTGATACTGTAGAGATTACGTTAGGCATCTACATCTGCGTCGTTTAGAGGTAATCAGTGCTTCTATAAGACTTCGCCTCTAAGGTTTATGAGATGGAAGGGCAATGAGACGAATCGCTAGAGACATATCGGTATTGTTGGCAGCGATTGCTGTCGGTGGTGTAATCGGAGTTGAATCGTTACAGGCGCAAGTTGTAGCAAATCCAGGCGATACAAATACGATCGTCACCCCAGTTGGCAACCGCTTTGATATTGGTGGCGGTCAGCTTTCGGGCGACAATGCAAACCTGTTTCACAGTCTGTCTCAATTTGGTCTGACTCAGGCTCAGATTGCTAATTTCCTGTCTAACCCCAGCACTCGCAACATCTTAGTGCGGGTGACAGGCGGTGATGCCTCCCGGTTGGATGGGCTTATTCAGGTAAGCGGTAGTAACGCTAACCTGTTTTTGATGAATCCGTCTGGCATTATCTTTGGCTCCAGCGCCACGCTGAATGTACCCGGTTCGTTTACCGCAACCACCGCGAACGGCATTGGCTTCGGGTCAAATTGGTTCAATGCTTCCGGCACTAACAATTACGAGACATTAGTTGGCAATCCCAGCAGTTATGCGTTTACGGTGACGCAGCCAGGCGCGATCGTCAATGCGGGTTATTTAACCGTGGGTGTGGGGCAACAACTGACGCTGCTAGGCGGCACGGTGGTCAGTAGTGGCGGGCTAGACGCCCCTCAGGGACAAATTATTGTTGCAGCCGTACCCGGACAGAGCATTGTGCGTCTGAGTCAGCCAGGAAGTGTGCTAAGTCTGGAGGTGCAGCGTCCCACTCCCAACGATCGCGTTGAAGCCTGGACACTGCCTATACTCTCGTTACCGCAATTGCTTACTGGTGGCAGCGGTAGCAACGCAACCGGGCTAACCGTTGATGCCAATGGGCAAGTCACGCTCACAGGGTCTGGGGTTGCCATTGCGTCTGGCGATGTAGCGGTACAGCAAGCAACCGCAGGGCTGAATGGCGTCTTCCAATATGCAAGGAGCACTCTTTTTGATGCAGCGGCTTTTTTCCCAACGACAAAACCAGCCTTGCGCTTAGTCGCGCCTCCGCCAGAGCAGGTCTTGCCGCTCAAACCTAATTTAGTCGCGCCACCCAATCAGGTTTTGCCAGGTGCATCGATCCGTCAGTCTACCCCACCCGATGCCACGCTGCCGAGTACGACTGTTCCAGATTGCGGTGTTGCTTGCTCAAATCAAACGATGCCATCGCCACAATCTACCCAACCGTCGCAGACAATCGGCGGTACTAGCAGCACGTCTCCGATGGTCAATTTCCAGCAGCCCAGTAACCAACCGAACGCCGTGGTTACATTAACTGAACCACTGCCTCAATATTCAACACAAGCGACCGTGAGTCAACCCAATGTGGTTCAAACCAGCTCGGTTCAGCCCACTTCATCGAATACAGTCCAGCGCAACTTTGTGCAGCCCAGCAGTCTTGATTTGTTGACAGGTAATCTGGAGCAAACCCGATCAACGGGTGAAATCGACGACCTCAATGAAACCTCGGCGATCGCCCTTCGCTTGAAAGCGCTCAAAAAATATCTGCAAACGCGATGGAAAGCCACACCACAGTTAACGGCAAAGTTGCGATACACGTTGCGCTTAGATGCGCGAGGCGCGATTCAACAGATTATCCCCGTGGGCCAAGAAGCGGCTGCCTATCTTGCCGACTTGAAACTTACGTCAGCAGATACCGCCACCGCTCGTCAGGCAGCACAGTGGCTTGACGTCATTGTCACCTTAAGTCCAGATGGTACGGTAGAAGTAATGCCAAACTCGCTAACGTTGAGGAATTAAAACGGCAGGCGGTGAACAGGGTAAGATGACGATTACATCTTTTCGGAAGTAGAAAGAGGGCATCCCGATCGAGAAACAGGCATGGTGGCAACAGCAGAGTTAAGCTATGAATATCAGGTTGGTGGTAGCTTACCGCTGCACGCACCGAGCTATGTCAAGCGGCAGGCCGATCGTGATCTGTATGAAGGCTTAAAAGCAGGAGAATTTTGCTACGTCCTCAACTCGCGGCAGTTGGGGAAATCGAGTTTGCGCATTCAAACCATGCGGCGACTCCAGGCGGAAGGCGTGACCTGTGCCGCGATCGACGTGTCGGGGATCGGCAACCGCAACGTTAGCCCCGAACAGTGGTATGCCGGAGTCGCCTACGCTTTAGAAAGCAGCCTTGATCTAGCTAATCCCATTAACTTGCGGCTGTGGTGGCGCGAACATGCCTTTTTGCCCCCTGTGCAGCGCCTGGGCAAGTTTTTGGAAGACGTGCTGCTGGCAGACAGTGAGCGAACCTTCGCCATTTTCATTGATGAAATTGATAGCGTCCTCAGCCTGGATTTTTTGATTGATGACTTTTTCGCGCTGATTCGCACCTGCTACAACAAGCGGGCCGATCGCCCAGAATACCAGCGGCTCACCTTTGCGCTGTTGGGAGTTGCCACCCCATCTGATTTGATTCAGGACAAAAGTCGGACTCCGTTCAATATCGGCAAAGCTATCCCCTTGAGTGGCTTTCAGTTGGACGAAGCACAGCCTCTGCTAGAAGGGTTACGATCAGCTGCCAGCAATCCTCAAGCGATGCTGCGAGAAGTGCTAGCCTGGACGGGTGGACAGCCCTTTCTGACCCAAAAGCTGTGCAAATTGATCCATGCTTCGCCTGTAGTCATTCCGATTGGGCAAGAGGCTCCGTGGCTTGAGCAATTGGTGCACACCCACATCATTGATAACTGGGAGTCCCAGGACGAGCCACCCCACTTAAAAACCATTCGCGATCGACTCCTGCGGAACCCACAGCGCACCAATCGCATTCTAGGCTGCTATCAAAAAATCTTACAGCGGCAGAAGCTTTCAGCCGATGATGGCTCTGAGCGCATGGAACTCAAGCTCTCTGGAATTGTGGTTGAGCAGCAAGGCGTCCTCGCCATTTGCAACCGCATCTATGCCTCCATTTTTGATCAGGAGTGGGTCAATGCCATCCTTGCAAGCCATCGCCCCTATGCCGATGCGTTGGATGCCTGGATGGGTTCCAACTGCCAGGATGCGGCTCACTTGCTGCGGGGTTCTGCCCTCCAAAATGCACAGCGATGGGCCGTAGACAAGAGCTTAAGCGATGCTGATTACCAATTTTTGGTCGCAAGTCAGGCGTTAGATAAACAAATTGCTCTGGAAGCAGAAAAAGAAGTCACGCGACTGTTGTCTGATGCGCAGCGGCAAGCCAGACGCACGATCCATAAGGGCTTTGTCATCCTTGCAGGCACCCTGACGCTGGCGATCGCGGCGGGTTTGCTAGCCTCCAAAGCCAACCAAAAAATGCTGGCAACCCAGACGGAACTGCAAAGCGCCGAACAGCGGCTTCAAATGACCACTGCCAATATGCGCTTTGCCGAAGCAAAAGCCAAAATTGCTGAGCAATCGCAGCGGCAAACTCAGCAGACCATGATTGATACCCGCGCAGACTTAGAAACGCTGCAAACCCACTTGCTAGAAGCGCGCAAGCGGGTAGCTTTTGCCCAGAATGACGCTCAAACCGCTGAAGCCAAAGCGTTGAGTGCAGAAAAAGTTCGGCAGCAGGCGCAGCGTCAAGCGTTTCAGGCTCAAACGAGCCTGGGCACTACGACGATTAGCCTAAAGATCAAAAGCCTTGAAGCCACTGCCCTCGATACCTTACAGCAGTTTCAAGCCAACCAAATTAGTGAGATTGATGCGCTGATTGCGGCGATGCAAACCGGACGGGAACTGACTACGATCGCCAGTAGCAACCATTCCCCTACTCCCTACCCTATCACCAGTCCGCTGCTTGCCCTTCAAACCATTCTGGGCACCATTCATGAACGCAATCAAATCAATCTGGGGCAAGGCTGGATTGCCGATGTCACCTTTGGCTCTACAGGCGCGTTAATTGCGGCTGCGGGTGAAGATGGCACCATTCGCCTTACCGATCTGGGTGGTAAGCAGCTCGCGCAATTTAGAGGGCACGCAGGTCGCATTTTGAGTGTCACATTTAGTCCAGACGGCCAATCGATCGCCACTGCGGGTGAAGATGGCACCGCACGGCTGTGGACGCTGGCAGGCAAACAGCTCGCTCAATTCAGGGGGCATAAGGGTCGCGTGCTGGGCGTCACGTTTAGCCCGGATAGCAAACTACTAGCCACAGCAGGTGAGGACGGTACCGTACTGCTCTGGGCACTCAACGGCAAACTCTTGGCGCAGTTAATCGGGCATCAAGGGTGGATTTTTGGCATGAGTTTTAGCCCTAAAGGGCCTTTTCTAGCAACCGTTGGAATGGATAGTACAACCCGACTGTGGAACTTTCAGGGCAAACAGCTTGTGCAGTTGAATGGGCACCAAGGCAGAGTCCTGAGCGTGAGCTTTAGTCAGGATGGACAGTATCTTGCTACCGCAGGCTCCGATGATGTCGTACAACTCTGGGACTTGTCCGATCCGCAGCGGGTGCAGGGCAAAAGCCAATGGAAAACGCATCAGGGGCGATCGCTGGGCGTGAGTTTTAGCCCAAATGGACAGCGCCTTGCTACAGCAGGAGCTGATGGCACGATTCGGCTCTGGTCGCTTACCGGGCAGTTGCTCACCGTTCTCAAGCGGCATCGAGGCCCTGTGGGTAATGTGAGTTTTAGCCCCAACGGGACGATGCTGGTCACGTCAGGTGATGATGGCACCGTGCGCTTTTGGGATGTCTCACGGCAGCAGTCAACCCAGACCAAAACGTTTGGTGAACTGGCCTCTGGGAATACAGCGTCGATCAGCGGTGTGGGTTTTAGCCCGGATAAAACGCAGGTAGCGATCGCCAGCGAAAACGGCACCATTCAAATCTGGAGCCTGTCTGGGGAACGACTTGCCCAGTTCCAGAGCCAACAGCGCTTTATTAGAGCTATTAGCTTCAGCCCCAGTACCAAGCAGCTTGCCACCGCTGCCGATGATGGCTCTGTAAAGGTTTGGGATCTGTCTGGGACGTCGATCGCGCAATGGCAAAGCGCTCAAGGTCGGATCTTGAGCCTTGACTTTAGCCCCAACGGTAAGCAGTTGATGTCGGTTGGGGTAGATGGGTCGTCCGGTACAGCCAAACTATGGGATCGTTCTGGCAAATTGGTCACTCAATTGAATGGACGGCACCGCTGGTTAGTCAGCACCAGCTTCAGCCCCGATGGTCAAACGATCGCCACCGCAGGCGAAGATGGCACCATTCGCTTATGGGATTTAACTGGTAAGCAAATCGGGCAAATGCAAGGACATTCCAGTTGGATTTTGCATGTCACCTTTAGCCCCGATGGCACCAAACTCGCGACCTCTAGCGAAGACGGCACTGCACGCGTTTGGGAGCGATCGGGTAAACAACTGGCCCAGCTCAATGGTCATTGGGGCAGTGTTGTCAGCGTTGGGTTTAGCCCCGATGGGCAGCAGCTTGCAACAGCAGGTGAGGATGGCACGGCTCGTCTGTGGGATTTGGCAGGTCGGCAACTGGCACAATTTGACGCCGGCCCCTCTCAACTGCGAGGGATTGAGTTTAGCCATGACGGTAAACTGTTGGTCACGGTTAGTGAAACGGGCAAAACGCAGCTCTGGCATCTTGCAAAGTTAGATGAGCTTCTGACTCAAGGATGCAATTGGTTGCAGGAGTACTTCGCCAGCCATCCCCAAACAGATCAAAGCCGAGGCATTTGCCGTAGCTCAAGCTGACTGGAATGCAGGCGTTAGGGGAACATCTACTCTTGAAGTCTCTGCCTCTGGTAGACCGCTGGTATCGCCATGATCATCAACATCAGCAAGTTTGCTGCCCAGAAGAGTACAACCGCAACAAGGCCTATTAGTGTTAAACCAGTTAGGGATAGCTGTAGAAAGCCATCCAGTAATTGCCATAGCCGAAAAAGCGTGTAGAAAAAGCCAATGAGTACGACAACGCTGGGAACTAACCACTGACTCAACACACGTTCAGAGATGAGTTGCACCGCGACAACCAGTAGGTAACTGCTCCAAAACATTCGTGACGAAGGTTGTCCCCAAGCGTGAATCAACAAGGCGATCGGCAACAAAACCCCAACTACTAAGGCTAACTTGACCCACCACCGCAGGAATTGCCACTGCTGTTCGCTAAAGCCAATGGCGGCCGTAAAGGGAAGGCGTTGAACTCTAACGCCAAACCCATAGCCAACAGCCAGGCTGGTTGTAACCAAAATAAAAAGTGTGGTAATCAGTCCGTAATTCACTGCCATCACTTCCGCTCCTTTAGTACCAGTGTAATACCAGTGGCATCTCGTCATTAGACCCTCAACGCGGGGTAGATTACAGCAATCACTAAGCAATGAGACCCGCAACCGTAAGACACGTTAACGCAAGTAGAAGCATAACGATGCGAATGGCATGAAAGTGATCCCATTGCTTCCGCAAGGCTTTCCAGTTGTTGGGCAACGCGTCCAAATTCCAACGAATCACCTGATTATTAATGGGCACTGGAAATACAAGGGTAAAAATGATGGAGCCAAGCCAAATAGCAGCGGAGACGACGGCAAGCTCAGTGGCTATTGACCACGGCACAACCAGCGTAAGCGCTACTGTCAAGATTAAAACAACTGCATACCAGATGGGCATAACAGCACCATAAACACGAGCCAGCGCTTGAGCAGAAGCCGCATGAGCTTGGTCGTCTAGAGCCGAAAGGCGCGGATGTACAAACGCACTAACGGCAAGTTCATTACCAACCATCAAGCCCGCGACGATAACTGAGATTGTTTTAAGTACAAGAACAACCATTGTTTCCTCCGAAATGGATGCGCTGAAGCAAAATTGCTAACCTCTACAGCCCAAAGTACCGCTGGTTAAAGCAGAAGTCATTCACTCAGGTTCATTAATAGAATCTTGTACTCAAATGCCAAGCCGACGACGAATGCGGCTTAACGACTGCGGTTTCACCCCCACATAGGACGCAACATAGTATTGAGGAATGCGCTGCTGAATCTCTGAGAAATGCTCAAGAAAAAATTTATACCGTTCTTCCGGAGAATCTTGATAGAGCGACGTTAGCTGCTGAATGATTTTGACAAAAACGGTCTCAAGTAGTAATCGACCCAGTCGTTCCCCTTCTTCAAACTGTTGATAAATCAGTTGAAAATTTTCGTAGGTCGTAACAAGTAGCGAACAGCTTTCTAACGCTTGAATGCTTTTCTTAGAAGGCTGTGAAGATAAAAGGCTTTCATAATCACTCACAAAATTGTGTTCTTTGGCAAAAGAGTAAGTAAATTCTTCACCATCACCGAGCAAGTAGTAGCGCAAAAGCCCTTGCTGAATAAAGGCAACATGCTGACACGGCTCACCTGCACGTAAGAAATAGTCTCCTTTCTCTAAATACTTAGGAACAAACAACTGCCTCAACAGAAGCTTTTCCTCTGGTTTGAGGTATATCAAACGCTGGATTGCATCTTCAAGCTGCTCATACATCACAAATGGCACTCACTTTTAAGTTGCAAATAACCGTTGCCTGTTATTAGGAGATGAACCTTGAATACTCAATCCATTTTGTAGAAAGGTTACAGGCAAGACGTGATCGTTTTCAATACAGGTTGCCTAGTCAAGCAGATGTTGTTTTGCCCACAGTGCAGCCTGAACTCGATCGCGTACCCCCAGTTGGCTCAGGATTCGCGTCACGTAATTTCTCACAGTGCCTTCAGTGAGGTAGAGAGTTTGAGCGATTTCTTGATTATTTTTACCTTGCCCAATCAAGCTCAACACGTCTAATTCTCGTTTACTCAAAAGGTATTTTACCTTTTCTTCTGAAAGCAGTTCATTCGTTTTGAGTTGAGCAAATATTTTTGGAGCAATGGAAGGACCCAACTGAGCATAGCCAAGATAAACAGAGCGAACCGCGATCGCAATTTGCATGGCAGGAGTGTCTTTGAGTAAGTAGCCTAGCGCGCCCGCTCTTAAAGCTTGATGAATGTACTCATCATCATCAAACATGGTCAGTACCAATACCCGTATCCAACGATAGCGCTGGCAGATTTCACGAGTCGCTTCAACACCATTGCAGACTGGCATTCTTACATCCATAAGTATTACATCTGGTTGAAGTGTGGGAACAAGCGCAAGCGCTTCTTGCCCATTAGAGGCTTGTCCTGTGACTTCCAGATCGCCTTCAAGAGAGAGTAGTTTCGCTAGGTCTTGGCGAAAGATCGTTTGATCATCAACAAGCAGCAGACGAATCATAAGGGCAGCGTAATCTTAATTTGGGTGCCGCAGCCTGGCGTACTGTTAATTGTTAGCTTACCGCCCAAAAGTTGAACTCGCTCTTCCATTCCTTTTAAGCCAAACCCATCATGCAGATCAGCAGGGTTAAATCCTTTACCATTATCTTCCAACTCCAAAAACAATTCCTGGGGAGTGGATTGACACTGCAAGTAAACTTCTGAGGCGTAGGAATGCTTCTGAATATTAATCAATCCTTCTTTAAGAAGACAGTAAAGATGATGACTGGTAGATAGCGGTAAAGGCGGCAGATTTACATCCCAATGAACTCTTAAATTCTGGTTGTACCGCAGTTGTTCCATTAAGTTTGTCAGTGCTTGATTTAAGTTAAAGTCAGAGCTTCTGATAGTTTTCAAAGATCGTTTCACTTCTGCGATGCTTTGACTGGCAAGGCTTCTTGCCATATCAACGGCTTGAGAGGCTTCATCAGGGTCACGATCGCGGAGTGCTTGAGCAACAGCTAGCCGAGCATTGAGATCGGTTAAAAGATGCCCAAGGGAGTCATGAATATCACGGGCAATGCGAGTTCGTTCTAGGTGTGCAGCCAATGTTTCGACCTGTTGCGCTAGGACTTCCGCACGTTGTCGGTTCTTTTGCTCTGAAATTAAGATCAAGCTAAAACACATCACAAAAGCAGCGGCAGCACAAAAGCTAGCAGCATATGCCAATGTCCATTGCCACAGGGGTTGTGCGTCCGAAAACGTTTGCATATGAGCCAGGTTGTTTTGAAAAACTTTTGGCAAAGTCCAGTAATGAATTAAAACATTTAAGAGGACAATTCCAGTGATGGTTGCGCTGAGGAGTTTGCGCTCAAGCAGGAAACAACTTTTGGCAATATAAAAATACAAAAAAAGATCCCAATCTAGCCCCATCCATTGGAGCGAAAGCGACAATAGAATTCCACATAGAACATAGAGCTGCCGTTGCCAATTCGGGCAGTGGGTTGGCAAAATCCAGCTTAAGCCAACGAAACCCATCATGTAAATCACGATTCCTACAAATCCGAGTGAATCGTTGGAGCTGAGGTCTAATCCATATACCAAGAAAAAAGCAGCCACGAGGAGCCACTCGACATAACGCAATGTTTGACGAAAGGCTGGAGAGAAATTTATTGCCGGATTTATCAAATGAGCCACAGCTAGAAGCAACATTCTCGTACAGTATGAGATTTCGCTTTACTTAAAAATATGACCTGTGTCATAAATTCCAGCACTTAATTCATGACAGGGATCACTCCGATCGAAGTGATTCACTCAGATACACTGCTCCCCAGGGTTCACCTGAAGGAGGTAAAATGCTACGAGCTTGGTCAAAAGCACTTCATCTTTTGATTTGGATTGGCATTGTGCAATTGCCTCGGCAAGAGCAATCTGAGAAATTTAAGCAACACGCTTCCCATCAGACTAAAGAGTAGGCATGGTTTCATCTGAGCTTGCCTACAAACCAAAATCCAACACCCTACCTAGCTCACAAGCTTAGTGACCGCGCTGCTTCAACTACCTAGCAGTCCAAATCAATTGTGAGCAAAATTTAATCATTGAGCGGTCAGCAGGCAGAGAAAAGCTGATAGCTGACCGCTAGTAGCAACATTGTTTCTCATGTCTCACTTAGGATCGTGGATTAAATAAGATTAGGACTTACGCATTTGCCCCCAAACCCCCAATTCTGGGTGCTTTAATCGGCTCGGTTCCCCCAGCATTGGGGGCTAGGGGGCGAGATATACCCGCTTTTGCGTAAGTCCTAAAGATGTAATTCTGTGTGTAGGATCGCCATAGACAATTGTTGCAATGTCTGGATGATTTGAATTCAGCCCGATCGCCCTTTCTCAACCATTCTCTCTCTACTCAAGCCTGTCCGATCGCCTCGATCGCTGCTTCTAATGCGATCGCGACATGCGTCCAGTGAGTGCTGCCTTGGCAGAAAACGGTATAGGGTTCGCGTAAAGGCCCATCGGCAGAGAATTCAGAAGTGCTGCCATCGATGAAGGTGCCGCCTGCCATCACCAGTTGGCTATCGTAACCAGGCATGGCAGCGGGTACGGGGTCAAGGTAAGAGCCGATCGGGGAGTGTTGTTGAATGGCGCGGCAGAAAGCGATCAGTTTTTCGGGAGTGCCAAGCTGGATTGCCTGGATCACATCACGGCGGGGAGCCTGGGCAAGAGGATTGACGGGATAGCCCAGGCGATCGAACACCGCAGCAGTCAGGTGGTTGCCTTTCATCGCTTCACCCACCATTTGCGGCGCGAGAAATAAGCCCTGATACAGCAGTCGATTTTGGTCAAAGGTGGCTCCACCAGAGCTGCCAATACCTGGAGCGGTGAGACGGCAGGTAGCTGCTTCTACCAAATCGGCGTGCCCTGCCACGTAGCCCCCAGCCGTAACGATCGTGCCGCCAGGGTTTTTAATCAACGAGCCTGCCATTAAATCAGCGCCGACTGCCGTTGGTTCCTGATCAGCTACAAATTCGCCGTAGCAGTTGTCCACGAAGCAAACCGTATTGGGGTTTTGCTGCTTGACAATTTGGACGATCTTGGCGATTTCAGCGATCGCCAAACTGGAGCGCCACGAGTACCCACAGGAACGCTGAATCAAGACCATTCGGGTTTCTGGTTTGATGGCCGTTTCTAAGGCGTGCCAGTCGATCGTGCCCAACTCGGTCAACGCCAGTTCCCGATAGCGGATACCAAACTCTGCAAGCGATCCTTGCCCTTGTCCACGCACCCCAACCACTTCTTCTAACGTGTCGTAGGGCGCACCTGCTACGGCTAGCAGTTCATCGCCCGGTCGTAGAATGCCGTACAGCGCGCAGGCGATCGCGTGGGTACCAGACACGAACTGCACCCGTACTGCTGCGGCTTCTGCACCTACGATCTCGGCAAACACGCGATCGAGCACTTGTCTACCTAAATCATCATGCCCATAGCCTGACACGCTGCTAAAGTGATGCGTGCCCACTCGGTGAATGCGAAACGCACTCAGCACTCGTCGCAAATTTTCCTTGACCTGTGCGTCAATTCCAGAAAAAATCAAGGATAGTGATTGCTCCGTTTCTTTTAACAAACTAAAGCTGCTCATTAAATGCCTCATTTTTTTCTAGAATACGCTAGGTGTGTTCTGAGCATCGCCGTGATTCATCGCAGTCTTAGCTTGTGATCTCACTCGTTCGCTTGAACGGGAGCAACTGACCACCGTCGCACAGATTGGCACCATAATCCACATTGAGATGAATGAATGACTGTTGCAACTTCTAAAAAATTAAACTTTGACTTGCCCGTGATTCTTTTCATGGCGATCGTGCATGGAGGCGCGCTCTTAGCCCTCTTGCCCGCAAACTTTAGCTGGGCGGCGATCGGTGTTGCAGTCTTTTTACATTGGGTAACAGGCGGACTGGGGATTACTCTTGGCTTCCATCGTCTGCTGACCCATCGTAGTTTTCAAGCACCGAAATGGTTGGAGTATTTTCTGGCCTTCTGTGGCACGCTGGCGTGTGAAGGTGGGGTGATTGACTGGGTGGGAATGCATCGGTTGCATCACTTATATTCTGATCAGACAGCTGATCCCCATGACTCTAATCGTGGGTTTTGGTGGAGTCATATGGGCTGGATGCTCCGCGAAATTCCCTCTCGTTCTCAAGTCGATCGCTTCACCAAAGATCTGCACGATGATCCGTTTTACCTTTTCTTAAATCAGCAATTTATCCCCATTCAAATCTTGCTAGCGCTCGGTCTTTACCTGCTAGGTGGTTGGCCGTTTGTGGTGTGGGGGGTGTTTGTGCGCCTGGTGGCAGTCTTCCATTGCACCTGGCTGGTTAACAGCGCCACGCATCAGTTTGGCTACCGCACCTATGAGTCGGGCGATCGCTCTACCAACTGCTGGTGGGTTGCCTTACTAACCTATGGGGAAGGCTGGCATAACAATCACCACGCGTTTCAACACTCCGCCCGTCATGGCTTGCAGTGGTGGGAGATTGACTTTACCTGGATGACGATTCAGCTCCTTCAAGCATTAGGGTTAGCAAAGAAGGTGAAGCTGGCAGAAAAAGAGGGGTGAGGGAGAAAGGATGAAGGCTAAAGGCTAAGTTTTCCTGATGCCCCACATATGTTGATTGCCAGCAGGGGGAAAGGCTAAAGGATGAAGGCTAAAGGCTAAGTGAAGCTAGGAAACCACCTTCTTTTAGCCTTTATACTTTCCCTCAAAACTGCCCCATGCCTTGCACGATGTGTTTGACGGTCGTAAGGGTTTCTAAACTAATCAAGCCACGTCGATGCCCTTTTTGGTTAGACATGCCTAAAAAGATCGAGTCGCCTCGTTTCGGGTTGCGCGAGAAGCGGGGCGACGCATTGATGTAGGTAGACGCGCTATTGACGCTTAGCGCAAACTGACGGCTTTCTTGATAGGATTCGGTCACCAGGCAGTCAGCATGTCCGCTGCTGTAGAGGTTGATCCAGGAGATTGCAGACTCAAGATGGTCCACGACTTTGAAGGCGACAATCTTGGCGAGATACGCCTGCCGCCATTCTGTGTCTTCAACCAGCTTGAGGTCAGGAAATTCGTCCACCAGTTCTGCATCGCCTCTAATCTCAAAGCCTTTGTCTCGCAGACTGTTCCACAGCATGGTGAGCGAGGCTGAGTTCTGGTTGCGATGAATCAGCACTTTTTCGATCGCATTTACAGGATCAGGTTCGCTCTGGTGGCTGTCCAGAATCATCCAGCGGGCTGCATCCAGATGTCCAGACGGCGACCAGTACAAGTAGCAATTGCCCATCGCTGATTTCAGCACAGGCGCAGTTGATTGGCGCACGATTTGCTGTACCAGGTTTGGCCGCCCGTAGGGAATCACCAGGTTAATGTATTGATCCTGGCTAATCAGGTCACGCACGGAGGCACCCTGGTCAGACGGCAGTGCTTGAAAGCAGTCATTGGGTAAACCAGCACGCTCGATCGCCCCATGTAGCGCCTGAGCAATCACCAAATTTGAGTTGCTGGCTTCGCTGCCACCCTTGAGGATGATGCTATTGCCCGTTTTGGCACACAGTCCAGCGGCGATCGCGCCGAGTTCTGGAAACGCCTCGTAAATTAGCGCAATGACCCCCAAAGGCATGAGTTGCGAATACGTTTGGCAGTGGTCAATTTGATAGGTAGCGTTCATGACGCGTCCAATGGGATCGGGCAGTTCACTCAGCCGCTGCAAAATCTGGATCGCAGCCTGGAGCCGTTCTGGCGTTAGCTTCAGCCACTCTAAAATTAAGTCAGGGACGGCCATATCACGGCTGGCCTCTAGATCCAATGTATTGGCATCTAAAATATCGTCTTGCCGTTGCTTGAGTGCTTGAGCCATTGCCTGCACTGCCTGCCCCCGCATAGCACCCTTCATTGTTGCCATTTCTACAGAGGCGCGATGGGCACGATGCACAGCGGCAATCGGGTCGGAGGATGGGCTAAAGGAATCAGTTGTCATTGAGCTAACGTCTGTAAGCTAGCAATACCATGAGTGCTGGAAGCAAGGCTAGCAGTAGTAGCACAACTGCCCAAAAGGCCACTCCAGAATTGGTGGGAGAGGTGAGTGCTAACAGCAAGCCAATGATCAACAGTACCAGAACCACCCCCAGGACGATCGGCAGATAGCTATCATTCAGCCCAGACGAAACGCCGTTCCATTGATGCCCATTCCATCGCCAAGTGCGCTTGTAACGATAGCTTGTAGAGAGTTCTTCCAGCACATAGCCGCCCTCTTCGACCACAAAAATCTGCTGGCAACGGTTACACCCAAACGCTTCCGTTAAGGCAATCTGAGTCAACTGTCCACGACGGCGGCAGGGGCAGGGATAGCTTTGAGCTAAATCGATTTTTTGAGCTTTTTGAGGTTGCACAAGCGGCGAGGAAAGACTTCTGACAAAGATCAGGCAGATATCCAAGCTAGAACAGTGTCAATACGTCAGGCTGTACTGGCGACTAATCACCAGGCACCCGCATTCAGTTTATCCTCTCTATTATTACCGAACGACACCGTGCGCATCTTAGACTTAATGCAAATATTACCATTCCTGCTCCCTGAACTGGATTAGAGGCGTAAGATGCCCAGCAGGCAGTTGTTTATCTCTGCCAGCCCCAGAGAACAATGAGTCGCGAATCACAGCTTGACACATGGACTTAACAGGTGCAATATGACTCCATTCTTTTCTTCAGCCGATGCAATTTCTCAGTTTGAAGCGCTACACGATCGCTTAGGATCGCGGCTTAAATAACTTCGACAAGTGAGATGTTCTGTAGGAGGCGCACGGCCGTGCGCCCGTACTTCAAGATCACACTTTAATTAATTCTCGTTCCTTAAAGAGTGGCTTTCTGCGGCTAGCCAGGGCACTGACTATAATGCTGATACGTGTCGCGGCTGATACGGCTCATCTGGTTTCATGGACTGATTCTGCATCTCAGCACCTATTGCGTCTCTGGTAGTTATTGTTATGCCTCGGTTTCTTCACGTATCTGATATTCACTTGGGGTTTGATCGCTATGACAGTAAAGAGCGCACCCTGGACTTTTATCACGCCTTTCGAGATGCGTTGCACCAGTATGCGATCGTGCCGCAGGTCGATTTTGTCGTCATTGCGGGCGACCTGTTTGAGCATCGCCACATTCAGCCCAATGTTTTGAATCAGGCACAGCTTTGCTTACAGGATCTACAGGAAGCAGGGATTCCGGTGCTGGCGATCGAGGGCAACCATGACAGTACACCTTATGGGACAAAGACAAGCTGGCTAAGGTATCTGGCTGGCTGGGGTTTGCTCAAACTGCTAGAGCCAAGTAGCCCTAATGCAGGCAACGCACTCTATGAGGCGTGGGATGAAGAGGCTAAGCAGGGTGGCTACATCGATCTGGACTGTGGCGTGCGGGTCTTGGGGGCTTGCTGGTATGGCGCATCGGCATCCAGCGCGATCGCCAGTCTTGCAGATGCCATCAAAATCTTGCCGCCACCGCCTGCCCATACGGTCATGCTGTTTCACCACGGGTTAGAAGGGCAAATTGCCCGCTACCAGGGAGCACTCCGGTACAACGATCTGTTGCCCCTAAAAGAGGCAGGCGTGGACTACCTGGCACTGGGGCACATTCACAAAAACTACACGATGGAGGGCTGGATCTTTAACCCTGGCTCTGTAGAAGCGAATAACATTGAGGAAAGTCAGTTCGAGCGCGGCGTTTATTTCGTCGAGATGGATGGAGATGGCATTCGAGCCGATCTTAAGCGCGGTTACAAGCAGCGGTCGATCGTGCGCTTGCAAATGACAGCACGCGGACAAGAAAGTCAAGAAGAGCTGGAAGCAGCAGCGATCGCAACGATGCAGCAGGCGATTCAATCAGGAAAAATTCGTCCAGCAGCAGCGCCAATTGTGGAACTGCGGATCGACGGTCAAGTCGGGTTCGATCGGCTGGAACTGGATACGCGCAAACTCCAGCAGCAACTTCAGCAGCTTACAGGTGCACTCATTTTTCTGCTGCGCTACAACGTGGATACGGTTGAGTATGCCTCTCATCTTGCAGACGAAGCCGATCGCCTCCAGGTTGAGCGCGAGGTGTTTTTAGATTTACTGGCGGCACACAACTCCTACAAAAAACAAGCACCAACGTTGGCTCAAGGATTAATTGACCTCAAAGATCAGCAGGTGCAGGGGCGATCGGAGACTGACCTCTACCAGTTTGTGCAAACGCTTCTGCACGAGGGTTAGGTAACTGCATCCTAAGAAAATTTGGTTTTGTGAAGCAGGCCTGACACAGCTGCCTGCTCTTTCCCAACTCTGAAACTGAGCGAAGGCGTAAGATATTGATCCTCTACCTTGATTGGGTATCGCTGAAAACTCCATTGAAATTTCTACCAAACCAGGAAGATAAGAGCGAGCGTTAGAGAGACCCTGTTGAATCTGAGATAAGGTTTAAGTCTGGCAATTCAACGAACAGCGGGCTAACAAGCGCTTACAAGGAATTTCTTTACAAAGAGGCTGCGTCGTCGATGCGAATAATTGCCAGGATTTGTCCAGCAGTGACGAGTTGCCCAGGGTTACATAGAATATCAGTGACAACGCCTGGTTCTTCTGGTAAGAGCGTCATTTCTTGCTTCATGGCTTCCAGAATGATCACGCCTGTCTCTTCGGTGACACGATCGCCCGGTCGCACCAAAATTTGCCATACATTTGCTGTAGTAGCCGCTGTAATGGCATAGCAATCATCAGGAATTTTGATCGCTGGAGCAGGCGGAAGATCGGGTTCCTCCACGATCGCGCTTTCATCCTGGGCGTTGAGTGCCCAGCGATCGCGCTCTTCCCGAAAGGCCGTTTGCTGACGGGTTTTGAAGGCAGATGCTTCCTCGGCGATGCCGTATAAAAACTGCTGGTAGTCCTGTAAGTTGAAGGTCGTTTCTTCGATCGTCAGTTTGAACGTGCCTTCGATAAAGTCTTCGCGGAGTTGCATCAGTTCCGCATGGGACACAGGATAAAACCGAATTTGATCGAAAAATCGCAATAGCCAAGGCTTTCCATCCTTGAAATCTGCCGTTTGCTTGTAACGGTTCCACACAGGCACTGTGCGTCCTACAAACTGGTAGCCACCGGGACCTTCCATGCCGTAGATGCAAAGGTACGCACCGCCAATGCCCACTGCGTTTTCGGGTGTCCAGGTGCGCGCGGGGTTGTATTTAGTTGTGACGAGGCGATGGCGGGGATCAAGCGGCACGGCGACTGGGGCACCGAGGTAGACATCGCCTAAACCCACGACAAGATAGCTGGCATTGAAGACAATTTCTTTAACCTCATCAATGCTGTCCAGACCGTTGATACGTCTAATAAATTCAATATTGCTGGGGCACCAGGGCGCATCGTTGCGAACCGACTGTATGTATTTTTGAATCGCCAATTGCGTTGAGGCATCGTCCCAGGAGAGGGGGAGATGGACAATGCGGGTTGGTAAGGTTTTCAGGTCGGCGATCGTGGGCAAATGTACCTCGATCGCCTGCAACGCTGCTAGCAAATCCTGTTGAGATAGGACGCGGCTATCGTAATGCACCTGGAGTGATCGTATTCCCGGTGTCAGTTCCAGAATGCCCGTAATCGGATTGGCTTGCAGATAGGTCATCAATTCATGCACGCGAAAGCGCAAATTGAAATCCAACACCAGTGGCCCGTATTCAATCAGCAAATACTTGTCGCTTGCCTGTCGGTACGTTACCGCAATCCGGGTTTCAGAGCCAGGGAGCGTGGCAAGAACGGCGCGATCACTGGAATCATCGTCGGCAACGGTGATCGGTTGCCCAACTTGCAGCGTTTGGACCTGGCGATCGAGCACCAATTCTTGCTGCAACGCTTGATTGAACGTTAGGCGATGGAATTGAATCGTGTTGCCCGGTTTAAGCTGTCCAATCTTCCACAATTCGGCTTCAGCGATCGTGGCAGGGCACACGAAGCCGCCCAAACTGGGGCCATCTAATCCCAAAATGATGGGCATGTCACCTGTGAAGTCGATCGTACCGACCGCATAGGCATTGTCGTGAATGTTAGAGGGATGTAGCCCTGCTTCACCGCCATCTTGCCGCGCCCACTGAGGTTTAGGGCCAATCAACCGAATGCCCGTTCGCGCTGAATTGTAGTGAACTTCCCAGTGGGTGTTGAAGAACGTCTCAATGTCTGCATCTGTAAAGAAATCTGGTGCACCGTGAGGGCCGTACAGCACCCCAATTTCCCAATGTTCAAGATAGGTTGGAATGAGGTCAGGAGGTAACGTTTGTGATGCTTGAGGGGACGCTGGTTGCAATTTCAGGACATCGCCGACTTGCAGCGCTCTGCCCCCGTGACCACCAAACCCACCCAGTGTGAACGTCGCCTTACTGCCCAGGTAATCTGGTACATCAAAGCCACCATGAACAGACAGGTATGTCCGAAAACCATTGCCCTGAATGGCACCCAGACGCAACACACTGCCTGCTTTCACGGGAACAGCAGTCCAAAAGGCGATCGGTTCCTTATCCAGCGTGGCCTTCATCGCTGCACCTGTCAGACAAATAACAGTATCGGTATTAAAGCGCAGCGTGGGGCCTGACAGCGTACATTCCAAGCCTGCTGCCGCTTCTGAGTTGCCCACAGTCTGGTTGCCGAGGCGAAAGGCAAGCGAATCCATTGGGCCAGACGGCGGCACCCCTACATCCCAGTAGCCCACACGCCCTGGATAATCCTGCACGGTGGTCATGGTGCCTGCCACAAGAACCTCGATCGTCCGGGCGTGGTAGACAAAGCTATTGAGAAATTTGGTGGTCATTGCCGCATCGGCAAATGCAGAAGCCGCAATGATTTGGCGCAAATACTCCAGGTTGGTTTCGATGCCGTCAAGCCGGGAGCTAGCCAGAGCCGTTTGGAGGGCCGCGATCGCCCCTGCTCTCGATGCCCCATGCACAATCACTTTTGCCAAAAGCGGATCATAAAAGGGTGAGACCTCTGTGCCCGTCGCAATCCAGGTGTCACAACGAATGCGATCGGGAAACTGCACATTAGTCAGTGTCCCTGAACTCGGCTGAAAATTCTTGTTGGGATCTTCGGCATAGACCCGTACTTGGATGGAGTGACCATTGGGCTGATAGCGGTAAGTATCCAGCAATAGCGATTCACCCGCTGACTGACGCACCATCCACTCCACCAGGTCAACTCCGGTAATCAATTCTGTAACACCATGTTCGACCTGTAAGCGGGTGTTGACTTCCAGAAAATAGAACTGCTCGGTGTCTACGTCGTAGATGAATTCAACGGTGCCCGCCGATTGATAATGCACAACCTGCCCCAGCTGCACGGCTGACTCATACAGGCGCTGTCGGAGTGCATCACTGATATTAGGGGCAGGCGCTTCTTCGATGACTTTTTGATTGCGTCGTTGGATGGAACAGTCCCGCTCACCCAATGCTACGACCGTCCCCTGCCCATCGCCAAAAATCTGGACTTCAATGTGGCGTGCCCGTTCCACATACTTTTCCAGAAAGACCCCGCTTTCGCTGAAATTGTTGCGGCTTAACCGCTGCACTGAAGCAAAGAGTTCCGCCAGCGTGGCCTCCTCCCGGCAAAACTGCATTCCAATGCCACCACCACCCGCTGTGCTTTTGATCATCACGGGATAGCCGATCGCTGTTGCCCCTGCTTTCACTTGATCCAGGCTGTCCAGCAGTGGAGTACCGGGCACAAGGGGAAGTCCGGCCTGTTGCGCGATCGCCCGTGCTTCATGCTTCAACCCAAACTGCCGAATCTGGTCGGGAGTGGGGCCAATGAACACGATCCCCGCTTGAGCGCACGCTTCAGCAAAGGCCACATTCTCACTTAAAAAGCCGTAGCCGGGATGGATGGCATCAGCACCCATTGCTTTCGCGGCTGCTAGAATCGCCTCTACCCGTAAATAGCTTTGAGAGGCAGGGGCAGCGCCAACGCACACCGCTTCACCCGCAGCAGCTACGTGTGCCGCATGGGCATCGGCTTCAGAATAGACGGCAACCGAAGCAATCCCCAGGCGATCAAGCGTCCGCATAATCCGGCAAGCGATTTCACCCCGATTAGCAATCAGAACTTTAGAAAACATAGTTAAGTTGTGTGCGACTGTTTCAGCGTTGCAATCTGAAACCTAGAATCTCATGCTCGTGCGCTGAAACTCAGTTGCTAGGCGCTGGCTGAGGTGGCCCAGACGTAGTGGGGGGTGGAGCTGGCTCGGCTGGAGGCAACTCAGGTGCAGTGTTCTCAGGGGGAGGGGCCGTCTCAGGGGCGGGTGCTGCTTCTGAGGGTTGAGCAGGCGCTTCTGAAGGAGCAGGCGCACCAGTGGACGCATCCGGTGCCGCTTTGGCCGTGCCACCAGATGGAGCATCATTACGCGACCATCCAGACGATCCAGCCTCAGATCGGGGTGCTTCGCCGTCATACATCTGGTTAGGTCTCACTGGTTTGGCTTTAATCGTGCCTTTGCGATCGTCCAGCTTGGGTAGTTCGGCAAACTTCTCAACCGTCATGCCTTTCACAACGGTCGTCATAAAGTTATGCCACACCTCTGCGGCTGTGCTGCTGTAGCTCCAGGTGGGGGTATTGTCATCATTACCCAGCCAAACGCCAGCAGCCATCTGGGGTACAAAACCAATAAACCAGAGATCGCGCGCGTTTTCAGAAGTGCCTGTTTTACCCGCTACAGGTCTACCAATTTGAGCCGCCTGCCCGGTGCCACTGTTGACAACATTTTGCATCATCCAGGTGACGATCGCAACGGAGTCTTTATCCACAACCTGCTTCGGTTTTGGTTTCGCCGTATAAATCACCTCACCTTTGCGGTTAAGCACACGACGAATACCATGTGTTTCTGTGTGGCTGCCTTTTGCCGCTAACGTTGCATAGGCACTGGTCAATTCCAGCAGGTTTACCTCAGAGGTGCCTAATGCTAGCGAGTACGTGGGCAGAAGCTCAGACTGAATGCCCAGATCGTGCCCCAGTTTGATCACCGGGTCAAAGCCCACATCAATGAGGAGACGCACAGAAACTAGATTGACTGAGTTCGTGATGGCATCACGCAGCGTTAGCCAACCGCTGTATTTACGGCTGTAGTTTTGGGGTTGGTAGCCGTCTACGGTTAATGGTGCATCCAGGTAAGAGGCATAGGGTGAAATGCCGGTCGCGATCGCAGTCGTGTACAGGATCGGCTTGAACGATGACCCTGGCTGTCGTTGAGCCTGCGTCACTCGATTAAACTGGCTCGTGATGAAGTCAGTACCACCCACCATCGCGCGAATTTCACCATTGCGGGGATCAAGGGCTACCAGCGCCGCCTGTTTAAAGCCTTCAGCGGGCCCAATATTTTTGACGGCATCCTTGACGGCTTTCTCGGCGGCTTTTTGCCAGGTAGAGTTCAAGCTCGTTTCAACGGTTAACCCACCCGCCTCCAGTTGCTCTTTTGTAATCAGCTTGGGCAACTGTTGCTGTACATATGAGGTGAAATAAGGCGTATCGCTATAGAGCTTTTTCGGCGAGCTAGGCTTTAGCGTCAGCGTCTGGGCACGTGCCTGCTCGACTTCGGCTTCTGTGATGAAGCCAGCCTCCTGCATCCGCTCAAGCACAATATCGCGCCGTTGGCGAGCCACTTGCAAGTTCACCAACGGCGAGTAGTCACTGGGTGCAGGCGGCATGCCCGCAATCATAGCGGTTTCTGATAAGGTCAGACGGTCAATCGGCTTGCTGAAATACACCCACGCAGCATCTGCCACGCCATAGGCTCCCGAACCTAAGTAGACTAAGTTAAGGTACTTTTCCAGTACCTGATCCTTGCTCAGGGTACGCTCAATCTTTTGTGCCAGGAAGGCTTCTTGAAGCTTGCGCCCAACCGTGCGATCTTGAGTCAAGTAGACAATCCGCGCGACCTGTTGAGTGATCGTACTGCCCCCTTCAACGAGTTCACGGGCCAGCAGGTTAGACGCAAATGCTCGCACGATCGATTGATAGTCAACCCCGTTGTGCTGATAAAACCGACGATCCTCAGCGGCGATAAACGCTTTAATCACGCGATCAGGAACTTGCTTGATCGTCAGCTTTTGTCGGGTTGCGGAACCAAGCTGCTGTAACACAGTGCCATCAGCCGCTTTGATGGTTAGCGTGCCATTTTGAGAGAAATTGGAAATATCTGAAACGTCAGGCAGGCTCTGTTCAATTTTCCATGCGCCCCAGGCAAGGGCAGCACCTCCCCCTAGTGCCACCAGTGCCAGCCAGAAAGCATAGCGGCGGTGGAGCGGCTTACCAATTCGAACGCGCTTACCCCGTAGCGTTACAGGTTCAGCCCGATCGGTCGCGTTGGGCGGCGCTTTCATGGGCAACGCGGATGGTGGGTTGCCCTCACGGTCTCGTCGTAAATCAGACGTTAACGGCTGAGAACCATTTGAGCGGATCGATAAGTTTTTGAGTTTTGAAAGAAAATTTTCCACACTACAGCCTCATCACCACCACACGATCGTCGTCCTCATTGTAAGGGGTTGGGATCAAAAAGCGTCTCAGGGCATAAGTAAACCCTAACAACTTCAACATCCAGCGCACTCCTCGATCATCGATCAAAATGAGGGTCTGATATATCTTGACAGAATCTCGCTAGAGATCAAGGCGGCGATCGCTGAAAATGACCATCGAGTCGAAGTTTCAAGCAAAATACTACGTTCACAAAGGCGGATACTCATGCCCCTTTCGCCGTTAATCCTGCTTACTATGACAGGCGAGTGCGTCATGAATTTGTGTTCAGCTTAACCAAATGCAGCCACTAAACTCCAGCATGCCCCAGTGCCAACCCAGCTACAAACATACCTAACACCAGAAAGGGCTGTGCGCTTGCCTGATATTTCACATCGTTTTTCAGCGGGTCACGCAGAAAATACATATCTTGAAAGGTGATTTGGGGAATGACTAGCAACAGCAAAATGGTTGCGTACAGGTTTTCGTGAATGCTGATGAGATACGCCGCAATACCAGCCTGAAAAATATCAATCATGCCAACGCAAATCCAGGCGGCTGTTGTGACCCCAAACATCACGGGCAACGATTGCAAACCGAGCTGCCGATCGCCCTCCACACTTTTAAAGTCATTCACAACCGCAATGCCTAAGCCTGCCAGGCTGTAAAACAGGGTCAGAACCATGATCGTCGGGTTCAAGTCGCCAAACAGCGCATGTCCCGCCCACCACGGGAGCGCGATATAGCTGGCACCCAGTGCATAATTGCCCAGCCAGCCATTTTGCTTTAGCTTTAAGGGGGGCGCGGAATAGATGTAAGACACAAAAGACCCCGCGATCGCCATCACGGTAATGGTCGGAAACGTATGTCCTGCCCATTGATCTAGCGCATAGGCCACGCCAATGCCGCCAGCCAGCAGCACCAAAATTTGCACCGTCACCTGGGGAATTGAAATTGCTCCCGATGGAATGGGGCGATAGGGTTCGTTAATTGCATCAAGGTCACGATCGTAAAAATCGTTCAGCGTTTGGGTGTAACCCGTCAGCAGTGGCCCCGACATCAACATACAGGCCGCCGAAATCAAAACATTCTCCAACGTCCAGCGGTAGTTGCCCGAAGAAGCTGCGCCACACACCACGCCCCAAATGAGTGGAATCCAGGTAATCGGCTTCATCAACTGGAGGCGGATTTTCCAGATCGACGTTTCGCCCTGCTGCGCGCCTTTCATGCCCAAAAGCTGGCGGGCTTGAGCCGTGCGATCGCCCGCAGGCAAAACCGAAGCCGCTTCCTCCGGTGACACAGCGGCAGTCACAGCATCATCTGATAGTGGGGCAGGATTCGATTCAGTCATACGGTTGAGATACTCGCAGGGGTGGAGAGTTTGGTTAGGAGCCAGGAGTCAGGAGGTAAGGTCATTGGCTCTCAGGTAACGCAGACAGTAATAAGCGCAGACAGTGGTGGCTTCAGTGAACGCTAGAACGAAATAATCAGAAAACTATCCTGAAATTTGGCTCCAGCAACGGGCTTACCGCTTAGTTCTGGTGGTAGGAGAATGTTGCGTCGTTGGTCGCCTGCCTCGATCGTAATTTCAGGCCCAGACTGGGTGAGCTTCACCTGCTTCTTATCAAAACCAGGTAGAAACAGGCTCACTTTGCGCTCTGCCACATTGATGGCGATCGGTCGAGGTGCCTGAGCCGCCTGCTCTAAATCGGGTAGCGACTCCATTAGAGATTGCCAGTCGTTAACCGACTGTGGGGGAATTGGGGTCACAGGCAAGGGAGCAAACGTTTCCCCAAGCCCAGCGCTGTCGTGTGTTTGATTGACCAGCACCCCACCCACTGTCAGCCCCACCTGCTGCGCGGCTCCCCAGAGATAGGTTGCCGTGGCGATCGCGGCTGCATCCTGCGTCGTCACCAAATAAGCCGCAACTCGATTGGGATCAGCCAATGCTTGCCTGCCTTGCTCCAACAGATTCGTTGCCTGCTGTGCGGCGGGCTGATTGAAAATGTCGTCCGTCCAACTGACGTTTAGCACTGCGCTGGCGATCGGCTGCAAGAATGGTGAGAGCGTCTTGCCCAAATCTGAATCGGCAAAGACCTTACGGAAGCGACGAGCATACCAGCTTGTGCTTTCAGGCATCCCAAACAGCCGCAGCGTTGACTGATCGCCAGTTCCATCAAACACAATGACATCGTACTTACCACTCGCATCATACTCGCGCAGCGCATTCAGCATCAAAGCATTGTCTATCCCCGGCAACACGCTGAGTTCCTGTCCAAAGACTTCCTTAAAGAATGGCGTTCTCAAATATTGCGCTTCCAGCTTTTTCACCTCTTCCCAACTGCGTTCTAGCAGAGCGGAGGCTTGAAATTGCACTGTAGAAAGGTTTGGCGAAAGTTCCTGCGGGTCAGGACTGGGAACCGTACCTAAAAGAATCGCGATCGCGGGTTCTGGCTCTTGAAATGTCAGCAGCACCCGTTTCCCCTGAGCCGCAAAGCGCTTAGCGGCTGCGATCGCGATCGTCGTCCGACCAACACCACCCTTACCCAAAAACGTCAAAATTAGAGCCATGTGTTCGCTTCTCAACCCAATGCACTACGTGTGCCAGCCGAAGATTCTGCCAGCAGTCCCTCTTATGGTAACGATTGCTTAAACGCTGCACCCATCCCGGCGAGGTAATCTTGCACGGCGATCGCACGCTTACACTGGCCTCAACTATTAGCCAGACAACCATCAGTCAGAGACAACCTGCACTTCATCCTCAAAGAACCAGGTCGCTGAATTATCTGAAAACTTCACCAGATACCCAACGCCGCTACCGTCCGTCATCTTGTAATCCTGAATCACACCGTACTCACCCAGTTTCTTAGCAATCACTGGCGACACACGATCGCGCAACCGATAGATACGAACCTTCTGACCAACTTCCATCGCCGCTCCGAGACTATAAAACCAAAACTCAGTGTATCAGCGTCGAGCGTCAGATAGTGTCACACAGAAGAGATTTTGGCGTAGAGGATGCGGGGAAATCTTTGAGTTTTGAGTTGATGAGCGATCAGCTTTCAGCGGTCAGCGGTCAGCCACCAGCTTTCAGCTTTTTAGCCTTTAGCCTACCCTATGCCTTCGGCAGGCTTCGCCAACGGGAAGCAAGCTAAATCCTTTAGCCCTCATTCTTCATCCCCATCCCCTCTGCCCTCTGCCTCCAAAAGCTTTAGAATGCAAACGTTCAACGTGACGAAAAACCATGCTGGCGAAGCGAATTTTGCCCTGTTTGGATGTAAAGGCAGGGCGGGTAGTTAAAGGCGTTAATTTTGTTGATCTGCGAGATGCGGGTGATCCGGTCGAGTTGGCACAGGTCTATAACCAGGCAGGGGCAGACGAGCTAGTGTTTCTCGACATCACGGCAACGCACGAAGATCGAGGCATCATTTTTGATGTGGTCTATCGCACAGCCGAGCAGGTGTTCATTCCGCTCACGGTTGGCGGCGGCATTCAAAACTTAGAAACTATTAAACAATTGTTAAGAGCCGGAGCCGATAAGGTCAGCATTAACTCAGCGGCAGTACGTGATCCTGGCCTTATCGATCGCGCCAGCGATCGCTTCGGCAACCAGTGTATCGTCGTGGCGATCGACGCACGGCGGCGGCTAGACAATGACAATCCTGGCTGGGATGTATACGTGCGTGGCGGACGGGAAAATACAGAGTTAGACGCGATCGCCTGGGCAAAGAATGTCGAGCAACGCGGTGCTGGAGAATTGTTAGTGACAAGCATGGATGCAGATGGTACACAAACAGGCTATGACCTGGAGCTAACGCGCACGATCGCTGAGCAAGTGGAGATCCCAGTCATTGCATCAGGGGGTGCTGGCACCTGTGAACATATTCATGCTGCACTTACAGAAGGCAGGGCAGAGGCTGCCTTGCTTGCGTCTCTGCTCCATTACGGCCACTTGACGGTCGCCGAAATTAAAGCACACTTAGCTGCACAACACGTCCCTGTTCGCTTGACAGAGAGGGGAACCTAATCGTCCAGCCGTTACTTTTGGTACAGATGGGCTTTCGTCCGCAGTAATGAGTAGACCAACCCAGCGCAGACTGACTCAATCAGTTTCTACTACGGCAGAAAATAACAAACTGGGGATGACGGAATCTGAGTATCTGTTACAATACTTTAGGTATGTTGATATTCATTCTTGCCATTGTTGTTCTCCTGGTTGCGTGGTCACTGCACTTAATGCAGCAGGCCGTCGATCGCGGTGAGTTCTCGTTGATGTTGGCGGGCACACTGGTTGCCTTTTCAGCCGCAGCCATGGTTGTCGTCTATTTTCTGATGGGAAATTATATTGGCTACGTGGCAGGCTTAACGCCAATTACCTCATCGCGGCTGTCCGCTGAGGATGTTGCGGCTTGGGTGGTGGAAATTGAAGAAGCAAGCTACCCGGCGCATGTCTCAGCCATTGATTCAAGCGTATGGCAAGCTCAACAGCCAGAGCCATTCAACACACGCCAGTAGCATTCGTTTGGCATTTAACCTTTTTTACTGCTTAAAGTTAGAAATGTCGTAAGTTTGGCAAGACTAGGTTACGTCCATGCAAGGGCAGTGTCTCGTTGTCTAATGGTGCTTCGATCGTCTAAAGCGAAGACGTCTTTAGCGATCCGATATACTTTGGGCAACGTCCCAGCCAGCACAAAAGCGAAGCTTCGCCATTACTGTTTACGCTGCTCCTTTGCTTGTACCGCTCATTCTGTCTTGCTCAATGCACGTTTTCTCAACGCACTTTCCTGGGGGTGCTTCCCTCCCAGCGGCACCTAAGGAGCCTAACTTAACCTATGGACTACGCAACCATTGATCTTGATGCCACTAGTCGCCAACCGATGAGCCTCGATCGATCAAAGAAGGCAAAAATGCTGGTCGTCGATGACGAACCGGATAATCTTGACTTGCTGTACCGCACTTTTCGGCGCGACTTTCAGGTACTAAAAGCAGAAAGTGGGGTTCGCGCTCTCGAACTTCTGGCATCGGAAGGCGAGGTCGCGGTTATCATTTCAGATCAGCGGATGCCGGAGATGAAAGGCACTGAGTTTCTCAGCCGCACGGTGCCTCAGTTTCCAGACACCATGCGGATTATCCTCACAGGCTTTACGGATGTCGAAGATCTGGTTGAGGCGATTAACTCTGGACAGGTATACAAATACATCACCAAACCGTGGGACCCAAATGAACTGAAAGCGGTTGTGCAACGTGCTGCCGAAACGTATGAGCTACTCAAGCAGCGCACCGAGGAGCTTCGTCGATCGCAAGCGCAAATGGCACTTTTATCTACGATTGTCCACACGGCGCAAGAAGCAGCCAGTTTAGAAGAGAGCCTGAAGCCGATCGCGTCCGTCTTTGGCAAAAACTTTCAGGCAGACGGCAGCATTCTGCAACTAGTTGAAGGCGATCGCCTGGTACCGCCGCAGGGAGAATACAGCACCAACGGCAAACTGGATAACTGGTTGGAGCATGATCCTCTGGTTAAAGAGGCGATCGCAACCCATAAAACTCAGG
Source organism: Stenomitos rutilans (assembly GCF_059505485.1). NCBI lineage: Bacteria > Bacillati > Cyanobacteriota > Cyanophyceae > Leptolyngbyales > Leptolyngbyaceae > Stenomitos > Stenomitos rutilans. The sequence continues at coordinate 197,817 of NZ_JCACKR010000139.1, read as the reverse complement.
TTGTCATCAACGTTGCAGCAGACCCAACACTCGCTGGTGTCGAACATTACTCGACCTCTGGCATTCAGTCACACTTGTTGATTCCCGTGACTTATCGGAAAGAAGTGCTCGCGGTACTGTCGTTGCAATGGAAGCAGCCAGCCACCTTACGGGACGATGAACTGATGCTGATACAACTCTCGGCACAGCAAGTCGCCTTGGCACTGACCTGCACTCGCTACTACCGTCCAGTTGTCTAGTCTTGTAGATTTGCGATGAGGGCTTGTTTGTTCACTGAATGTGAGCTATTCATGGAACCTGCAAGCTCCAATCTTCAAGCTCATGACCTCCGATCGCGTTCGCACACTCTTTAACCGTATTGCCCCTGTTTATGACCAGCTCAATACATGGCTGAGTCTGGGACAACACCGCATTTGGAAGCAGATGGCGGTTAAGTGGAGCGGGGCAACGGCGGGCGATACCTGTTTGGATGTGTGCTGTGGCAGCGGTGATCTGGCATTATTACTGGCACAACAAGTAGGTGCAAATGGTCAGGTCATTGGCATCGATTTTGCCGCAGAACAACTCGCGATCGCCCAGCAGCGATCGCAACAACGCTATCCCACTCCTTCTATTACCTGGCTAGAAGGCGATGCGCTGGCTCTCCCTTTTTCTGACAATGAGTTTGATGCCGCCACGATGGGATACGGTTTGCGGAACGTTACAGATATTCCCCGCAGTCTGAAGGAACTTTATCGTGTCTTAAAGCCACACGCCAAAGCGGCTATTCTTGATTTTCATCGCCCATCGAATGCTCAGATGCGTACCCTTCAGCAATGGTATCTGGATGCGATCGTCGTGCCCGCGGCAAAACAGTTTGGCCTCACCGAAGAGTACGCCTACATTGCGCCCAGCCTCGATCGCTTCCCTACGAGAGCAGAGCAAGTTGCTTTAGCGCACCGGGCAGGCTTTACCAGAGCCACACATTACCCCATTGCAAGCGGTACGATGGGAGTGCTGGTTGTGATTAAGTAGTTAGTGGTTAGTTGTTAGTTGCTAGTGGCAGCTAGCAACTAACAACTAACCACTAAAAACTAAGAACTGATGCCTTCTGTTTTGGACTTCTCTGCGCTGGACTTCTCCGCACTCTGGCTGTTTCTCGCTCCTCCGGTTGTTGGCGGCATCATTGGCTATTTCACCAATGACATCGCCATCAAAATGCTCTTTCGTCCTTACCAACCGCGCTACATTGGTGGGCGGCAAGTGCCTTTCACGCCAGGACTTATCCCCCGCAACCAGGAACGGTTAGCCAAACGCATTTCTGACACCATTATGGGCTCGCTGCTCACGCCAGAAGAACTGCAAAAGTTGGCGAAACGGCTTTTGGAAACCGAACGTGTTCAGGGCGCAATCCTCTGGTTATTGAAGTTGGGCTTAGAGCAAATTGAAATCGATAAAGAACAGAAAACAGCAAAGGTATTGGCAAATATTTTGCGCGATTTGTTGGGTGAATCGTTGCCGCGTCTGCTAAAAGTATGGGCGCGTCGTGAAGATTTTCTAGAAGCACAATTAAATCAAATTTTTGACCAGGTATTGCTAGAGTTTCAACTGAATGATGAGCAGTCTATTAAGCTGGCAGATTGGTTGCTACAGGTTGTGTTGCCACCTGACACCATTCGTTTGGTGCTGATTGACTTTCTAACCGATCGCAACATTCAGGTCATTGATGAAGGCTTTCGAGAACGCACCAGTGGAACTTCCTGGGTCGTTGCAAATTTGTTTGGAGTCCGCAATTCTTTAGTGCGGTTACGTACCTTTTGTTTAGATGAAAAAGAAAACAGTAACACGCGCATTGCTGAGTTAGTTTCAACCCTTAATTTGCGACGACGCTTGCAAGAATGGCTGCAAAATCTGTCGCTCCAAAATTTGCCGATTTCAACCGTGCGGCAGCTACGTAAAACCCTGCGGGATAGCGTGCGTCTCTACATTCAAGAGAAAGGCTCTGACGTACTGCAAGAATTGGGAAAATCGGTTGAGTGGGAGAATGTAGCAACCTTGATTCTCAATCGGTTACGCACCTCTGAAGTGGTCAATGCTTCGCTAGAAATTGTGAGTTTGGATTTGGCACTGATTCTGGAGCGCTATCTAGAACGCGATTTAGAGGTACTCGTCGAGCAAGCCATTCCCATTCTCAACATTGATCAGGTGATTATTGATCGCGTCAAAGCCACCTCACCAGAGAATCTTGAGAATGCCATCAACGGCATTGTGAAAAGTGAGCTTCAGGCGATCGTCAATCTGGGTGGCATTCTCGGCTTCCTCATCGGCTTGCTTCAGTCAGCCTCACTGTTGTTGCGTTAGGGAAAATGATGCCACTCAATCGCGTTCCAGGTCTCTTGGTAGGGCTCCGATTTGCGATCGCGCTGCTGCTGCTCTGGGATGCCCTTGATCGGACAACAGGCATCGGGTTTATGGTTGGTTATGTTGCGGCTGTCCTCTCAGATATCTTTGATGGCATCATTGCTCGCCGCCTGGGTGTGAGTACCGTTCAGCTACGGCAGGCAGATAGTTGGGCAGATATTTGTCTCTATGTTTGCATTGCCATAAGCGCCTGGTTAGTGTATCCCCAAGTCATTGTTGACTTTGGTTTACCCTTGTCGATCGCGATCGGAGCACAACTTGTCTTATTCACAATCAGTCTGGTCAAGTTTGGCAAGTTTCCCAGCTTTCATACCTACACTGCCAAAGCCTGGGGCATCACGTTATTAATTGCGACCGTTGGCTTATTTGGGTTTGGCTACGCAACCACACTCTGGCTTGCTATTGGTTTCTGCGCTTTGAACAGTTTAGAAGAGATTGCCATGACCATCATCTTGCCCCAATGGCAGCATGACGTGTTGAGTCTCTTTCACGCACTCAAACTGCGGAACCAATAACGAGAGAGTGATATTTACAGCATTTCCATTCGTTTTACTAGACCCGATACCCTACACCCCATTCCCTCACTTCTCACCAAGGCAATCGAGTGCCATCCCAAGAAAAGAACTCGCCGCTGTCGTGTTCCTGAAGTTGATCCAGCACGGCTAAAAGTTGCTTCACGGTACGATCGACCGAAAAGAGTTTTTCAGGTGGTACATTGCGCTGAAATGGTTGAGAGAGTTGGGTATCGGTAGTACCGGGATGGAGAGTCACGACGATCGCGCGTGGACAGGTGCGCTTGTATTCGATCGCAGTGGTACGCATGAACATATTCAGCGCGGCTTTAGAAGCACGGTAACCGTACCATCCGCCTAGCTGATTATCGCCGATGCTGCCAATTTTGGCGGAGATGGTGGCTAGAACGGCACGATCGCCATGTTTCAGCAACGGCTGTACATGCTTTGCCACTAGCACAGCACCGATGCTGTTGACGTGAAAATAACGGAGTAGCTGCTCAGCATTGAGTTGACGCAAACTCTTTTCGGGCTGCATAGGGCCGTCGTGCAAGACTCCAGCACAATTGATGACTGCATGCAGCGCTTTTGTTTCCGCTTGAATGGTTTGGACAACTGCCGCAATTTGCGCTTCGTCCGTAATATCCATTGGCAGGCAAACAAGGCGTGCATCTGCGATCGCCAGCAGTGCTGTCTGCGGCTTGCGATAGGTAGCGTACAGGCGATCGATCTTGCTGCGTTGCAACAATTGCCGCACGAACTCTAGCCCAATGCCCTGCCCTGCACCAATGATGAGCGCGGCAGGGTTGCAGAGTTGCTTAACGTCCATGCAGCATCAGGAAATATACTGCACGACTTCCTCTACTGGGTAACGGACTTTCGGTAAGGCAGCGTTTTTGTCATCGTCTGCTCGATAGCCAGTCGCACAGACCACCACAGAAGCATAGCCCAAGTCACTTAACCCCAGCACTTCGTCGTACTTAGGGGGATTAAAGCCCTCGATCGGACACGTATCAATGCCCAGGAGTGCCGCACTGGTCATAAACTGGCCTAGTGCAATGTAAACTTGCCGTTTTGACCATTCATCAATGTCAAGCGGATAAGGTGGCTTTTCCAAGAAGCCATTGATGACCTTCGCAAACCCTTGCAGGTTCTCAACGGGCACATGGCGCACGGTAGAAATGTTCTGCATGTAGCGATCAACATCAGCCGTACTCAGATCCTTCTTAAAGGCCAGTACCAACAGGTGAGAGGCATCCACCACCTGAGTTTGACCCCAGGTATGCTCAACTAACTGCTGCCGAACAGCCGGGTCGGTAATCACAAAAAACTTCCACGGCTGTAGCCCAAACGACGACGGAGCCAGTACCAGGCTTTCTACTAAAGTCTGCCAAAGGTCTTCCCCAATCTTCTTCGTCGCATCGAACTTCTTAGTTGCGTAACGCCACTGTAACTGTTGAAGTAACTGCTCAGTCGAAACCACAGCGCTGCTCATATATGTCGTTCTGTAAAGGCACTCTGATTATAGCGGACGCGAAATAATTTACTAGAGGCTGTCATCAATGACTCATACACATGACTTGCAGCAGGGGTTCCAGTCCCTAGCCTTGCTTGTTAGAGCGGGCGCAGTAAGATTGGTACGCAAGTTTCTGAGCTTAATTGAGGACGCGCCCTTGGGCCAGAATGTCAAAGTAACGATTGACGACAGGCAGTTAGGGGATTCTGGAGAGCACGATCGTCCCTGATCGGTATTTCCGACGATTTGAGTTTCGCTTGGACATTAGAGTCCAGCGAGTCTACCAATTTCGCCAACCACCTGAAGGTTTTGCGTCCGCTTGAGCCTGGATAGGACGACGTTGGAGCAGTGACTGATACTCCTGGCTGCTGGCCCAACGATCAATTTCGCGCGCCCGCAGCACAGGGACGGGATGGGTCAGTTGAGCCGTCATCGCCTGCTTGAGCAGGTCACCAAGCTGGTCGTTACTGATGTCGTCATAGGCCCGTGCCTGAGCGAGAAACGCATCGAGATTCAGCTTTCCCGCAAGGGTCGGCGAACCACCTGCCAGCTTCATGAGAACAGAACTCACGACTTTGGGGTTTTGAATCGCCAAAAGCGCCGCTCGATCGCAGGTAAATTCGGCACAGCGTACCCATTCTAAAATTTGCGCTTGGAGTGATTGCGCGATCGCGCCGCCCAGCGTCGGTAACTGCCCTGCTGCCAACACCAAGATATTTGCCAATGTTAAATAAACACCATGTTCACACTTCAAATGCCCTAGCTCGTGGGCGATGACAGCCTGGATCTCTTCTTGGGTCAACAGCTCAAGCAGCGAGGTATGGACGACAATGAAGGGCTGCTTACCGCGCATCGCAAACGTGTAGGCATTCGGTACAGGATGCTGCCGCACATAAAGATTGGGCGGCTCTAAATCCAGCACTTTGCAGGCTTCCAGCAGCAGCGTATGTAGCTCAGGCAATTGCTGTTCGCCGACCAAAACGCTAGACGCAATATTTTCGAGATAGAAAAACTGTTCCGCGATCGGCCCCAGCAAGTTCCGAATCACGACATCTAACCCTGGCAATTGTTTCAGGTTCGTTGTTGCCTCAAAGTCTAGAGGATGACGAAAGTGGTCGGCTCGTAAGCCAATGAGTGGCGTTTTGAGGAAAGACATGGTGTGAGACCGATAGAAGGCAAACGCTGGAGTCTAGAGGTCAGCAGCGGTTCTGTTGTCCGTACTTTTCTGTTGTCCGTATTTTGAAGCTGGCAGTCATTGTCTAGCTTCGGCACTTACAGCAGTTATTGCTTGGATAAGCTACAGTTTTGTGCTTTCGGGTGCGGGGTGTAGGGTATCGGGTGCAGTGAATGCAAATGCAAATAGCTGTAAGCAGTCGTCAGTAGATGGCTGAAAGCAGAGCACCGACGCCAGCAACTTACCGCTAGTATAACGAGAAGCGCTAACCGCTTGCGAATCACAACGCCTTAAAGCTCAAGACTGCCGAATAACCTGAAGTCTGGCACGCTTTGATACCGCCAAACGCCAGGTCGATCGCGTGCCCTTTAGTCGTCTCCTAGTAGTCTGTCAAGAATGCAGTGAAGAGTAGATGGGTGGATGCATCGGTGGTGATCATCCACTCACCCATCGACTCCTAGCTCAAAGGCGGCACTCTACTAGCCCAAATCTGCCGCTGGTGCAGCGATCGCGGTATCAGGAGTCACCAAGAGACCGTCAACCGCATCACTAGCCTGTAACCGTTGTAGATTGGCACCTAGCTTTTGGAGTTTGATGTCTAGCTTTTCGTAGCCACGATCGAGGTGCTGCAAGCCCTGAATGGTCGTTTTGCCCTGTGCCGCCAACCCTGCCAGCACCAGAGCCGCAGATGCACGTAAATCGGTTGCTACGACTGGAGCACCCGAAAGCATGGACACGCCTCGAACGATCGCATGCGTGCCCTTGACGCGGATATCTGCCCCCATACGGGTTAGCTCAGCAACATGACCAAACCGATTTTCAAACACCGTTTCGGTAATGACGCTATCACCATCACTCAAGGTGAGCAGCGCCATAAACGGTGCCTGCATATCAGTGGGGAATCCAGGATAGGGCAGTGTCTCAATATCGGTTGCCACGTGACGCTGACCTGGCACGATGCGAAGGCGATTAGGTGCATCTTCGATAATTTGAGCGCCGATCGCGTGGAGTTTGGCAATCACCGCCGTCAAATGGTCTGGAATCACTGGAGACAGACTAATTTCAGACCGAGTAATGGCACCCGCCATCAGGAAGGTGCCTGCCTCGACGCGGTCAGGAACAATGGCGTAGTCAGTTGTGTGTAACCTGGGAACACCCACGATCGTAATCGTGTTTGTGCCAGCCCCCCGAATTTTGGCACCCATCGCCCGACAAAAGTTTGCCAGGTCAGCCACTTCTGGTTCTTGAGCCGCGTTTTCAATGGTCGTTTCGCCATCTGCCAGCGTCGCTGCCATCATTAGCGTTTCGGTCGCGCCCACGCTGGGGTAGTCGAGGTAAATTTTGGCACCTTGAAGGCGTTTGTTTCTGCCGCGCAGATGAGCATTTACAATGCCATGATCGATTTGCACATCGGCACCCATCGCTTGCAACCCGCGCACATGGAGATCTACAGGACGCGCACCGATCGCGCAGCCACCGGGTAACGGAATACGAGCAACGCCTAAACGAGCTAGCAACGGACCAATCACAAAAAAGCTGGCGCGAAGTTGACTGACCAACTCATAAGGCGCTTTCGATTGAGCAATGTGAGACGCATTCACCAATAAGCTGTCTCCCTGCCGTTCTAGTTTCACTCCCAATGCGGAGAGAATTTCGCCCATGCGGGTGACATCCGCTAAGGCGGGAACATTGCGAATGCGACAATCTTGTGAGCAAAGTAGCGCTCCGGCCATGATGACAAGCGCCGAATTTTTAGCACCGCTAATGTCAACATGACCGTGCAAAGAGGAACCACCCAAGATTTGCAGGACGGCTTTATCTTCTTCCGATGAAGAGTGAGTGTTGGAGAGGCTAGGCGAGAGAGTAATTGGTCTGTCCTCCAATAAATACTGGGTTAATCAAGTGCATCAACTACGTCGTTTTTCAAGCCACAATATCTGAAGGTCGAAAAAACGAACACCGAAATTTTACCGGAAAGATGCAGAATGTACAGTTTTTCGTCACAGGCGATCGAAGGCGACAGCGACAGCGCACCTCAGACGTGTCTTCTATTTCTAACCAAAAGTGGTTGACAGATGACACTAATTACTCGATGATTATGAATCGCGGCTGTAGCTGCACACATGCGGAACTGGCGGAATTGGTAGACGCGCTAGATTCAGGTTCTAGTGTTCGCAAGGACTTCCGGGTTCAAGTCCCGGGTTCCGCATTCAAGAAGATTCATTGAACGTAAACGATTCGAGGAACCGAGGTATCACATTCGCTTTGTGCATCCCTCAGATCTACTTATACGTTCCGTGCGATTTGTAACAAAATTTTAATTAATTTTTCTTCTGTGCTTACTAGTCTTCAGAACCCTTTGGTCAAACAGATGCGGAAACTGCACCAGACCAAAGAGCGACGACAACAACAGCTTTTTTTGGTCGAGGGAACTCACCTCTTAGAGGCAGCACTGAAAGCCGATCGTCCGATCGTCACCCTCTGCTACACCATTGCCTGGCAATCAAAGTATCCCCAGTTGTATGAGCAAGCACAACAGGTAGCACAGCGCATCGAGTTGGTCAGTGTCGATGTCTTAAGAGCCGTTGCTACTACGGTAGAACCAGACGGGGTCGTAGCAACGATTGAACGCACAGCAACACCAGCACCCTCGTTTATCAGTCTTGGTTTAGTGCTGGAGACGATACAAGATCCTGGTAATTTAGGAGCAATGATTCGTACAGCAGCAGCAGCAGGAGCCGAAGGTATCCTGCTGAGTGGCGATAGTGTAGATTTTGATCATCCAAAAGTGTTGCGAGCCTCCGCAGGTCAATGGTTTCAGCTCCCTATGGCAGCAAGCTCTGACCTCAAAGCAGACCTGAGCCGCTATCAAAGCCAGGGCATGCAGATTATTGCCACACGTCCCGCCGCAACGCTGACCTATTGGCAGGTTGATTTGCGGCAACCAACGTTAGTTCTCATGGGCAACGAAGGTGCTGGGTTGTCCTCCGAACTTGCCGCGATCGCCGATCAGCAGGTCACCATTCCCTTAAATCCGGGTGTTGAATCTTTGAACGTGGCGATCGCAGCAGCGCTGATGCTCTACGAAGCCAAACGGCAGCGGGGATAAGTAAATGTTTTAGGTTAGCGATCAGCGGTCAGCTCATACCTTTTGCCCTTTACCTTTTCTTTGCCCTCTACCTTCTGCCCCTTGCCTTCTACCTCCTACTTCCCGACCTCTCCGCCCTGCTGTCGCTTTTGAATAAATTCCTCAATATCCGCCACTGCTTGCTCAAAGCTACTTAAGTCAAAGGGGTCGGAGGGAGATATCTTTGCACTTTTGTAGTTGTCTTTCTCAGGAGCGATAGGCGCTAAGGGTTGAGCTTCAGATGGTTGAAGTGTCTCTTGCAACTGATCGAGCGACTCTATAAAGGCTCTAGCTGCTGCATAACGCAGGTTTTGCTGACGCTGATTCATAGTGCTGGCTCCAAAAACCAAGGATCAAAAAACCGGGATGCTGGGCGAGTGACGCAGGCGTGAAGCATTGGAGTGTTGGCACTCCCTGATTATAGAGATGGCGATCGATCCTGAACAGCGCTCTAAGCCATTTCACACCGTCATGAAACACGATGTTTAGTGTTAGGGTGCCCAAGTTCAGATGAATGTTGCGCACGGCACGAATTGGCAACCTAACCATAGCGTCAAGCGTTAGGGTTGGCTACATGTGAGTGGTCAGTTTAGCGAAACCTCACGATCGACCACTGTTAGCTGCTTGCGATCAGTCCTTCATCGTGCGCAAAATCTGTTCCACGACGGCTGGTTCTGCGGATGAAACCAATGTTGAGGGATAGACAGCTCTGCCCCAGATGGGGTGAAGAATCATCGAACAGCCGTGGCTATTGGCGACTTGATAGCCCAGCGCCGCTTGCACAACTGCGACGTCATCTAGCCGCAAGGCTCCAGGACGCGTTAGCAGTGGTAAACCAGTCCGTGGATCGAACAGCGCAGCAGCATATCCCCTGTGCTTGATTTGAGCGACGATCGCATAGCCAAACTTCAGAAATTGCCGCCGCAGTTTCCGTTTCTGCCTTTCTGCCAATAGCGATCGCTCGTGCAAATCACACTCGCACGGTTGGAGCACAATGAGCATTGATCGTACCGGAAACAACCAATCAGGCAGTAGTTTATTCCGTTGGTTGCAAACAAACTGGCTGGGTGGGTGGATGGAATATTGAGTTCGTGCTTGGTCTTTGATGGCTCCGCTCACACAGACTCCGGACGATCGCTTTTCTCATTCTATGCAGCAGACTGTACCCTTCAAGCAGTGACTTTAGTACTACCTGCTACTACTACGTTTGTCCTGATTCAATACAGACATTTATCTCAAGGCGATCGAAGACAAAACTTTCTACGATAGCTGTAACTTCAGGTTGCTTCCTAACCTCGCTCTTGAGATCTCACTCTTACTACTAGTTCTACAAAATAGCTCTTTGGCTTTAGTCAACGCTGTAAGCCGGCTTCCGCTTTGAGGTGTGCTACATACAGAGGCTTCAGCGGCTTGCCGTTGGGTTTGTTGCATCTGTAGCCACAGTTTTGGGAATGGTAGAAAGCAGAGCCAGAAAAGCCTGTAGCACTGAGCGAACAGGTCATTTGGCACAAGGAGGCGTTACACGATCGCGAAAGCGAATTTTGCAATCGATCACGTAAGCAGATTTTGAAATAGTCCGGAAACTAATTTAACCCCGGTGAAACCTGATGCTATCCCCACGGATGCACCTTTAACGTTCCGAGAGTCGGTGCCTGTCAGTATCTCTAATTTCTAAATTTTGATGTGATTTTTTGACGTAAAGGGCGTATCGCTCTAGTTGTCTTGCAACAGCCAAGGCACCGATTCGCGTGCCGAAATGTACTCTCCTTGAGACTTCATCCCCTTCAAGCTATGAAATTTAAGTACCTGCTTCTACTCGCGTTCTCTGTCTGGCTGGTCGGCATCACCACATCGCTGGCGGCCCCGCTTCGAGCGCTCGATCGCTTGACCACGGCAACCCGCCTCATTGATGCCGATGCATCTCAAACCAACTATCAAGCTTGTCAAACTCAAAGTGCTGCCGTCGTCACCGTTTATGCGGGTAACGAAACGGGTTCTGGTAGCATCGTTAGCCCAGATGGGCTGGTGATTACAAGCAATCACGTCATTCGAGAGCGGGGAAATCAGCCGATCGTAGCTGCAACAGCAAATGGTCAGCAGTACCAGGGACGCGTTATCAAGATTGATACCCGCAATGATCTGGCATTGCTGCAACTAGAGACCCAAACGACCTTTCCTGCTGTGCCATTGGCAAGTGCGATTCAAATTGGACAACCCGTCTGCGCGATCGGTAGCCCCTATGGTCGCCCTGGTGTGTTGAGCGAAGGCACGCTTAGCATGCTACGGGAGAACGGCGACTTGCAGGCCAATATCCGCCTCTATCCCGGCAACTCAGGCGGCCCGCTGCTCAATCCTCAGGGTGAGCTGATTGGTGTCAATAAAGCTATTTTGGAGTCGCCATCCGGCAAAAATACGGGCATTAGCTTTGCGACTAGCGTGCAGGCGGTAAGAAAGCTGCTGGGTTCTTCATTCGTAACCAATACTCCCACGGTGGCGAATGCTCCCAACAGTGTTCCGATAGAAACAGCGCCAATGGAAGCGTCCCCTGTAGTACCAGACGTTCAACCCTCGATCGCCACTCCGTCTGAGCCGGAATGGACATGGGTAGCTCCCAGCGCTCCAGTTTCGCCCCCCACCCCCTCACCTGGACGTGTAACCACTACACCGCAAACGCTGCGGACAGAAGCTGGTAGACGGTTGGGCATGACGATCGACATCCGAAATCTAGTGGTGCAACAAGTGCAAGCGGGTTCTGTGGCAGCTACTGGTGGCTTTCGTGCAGGCGATCGCTTGCTTGCAGTGAATGGCAACCGCATCACGGGCTTCACAGCCTTACAGTCATTTCTCAATCGCCAACCGGATACTGCGCTGTTTACGATCGCGCGTGGCCGGCAACGCACCAGTGTGCAAGTTCGTTTTTAGTTGGAACCTCCGTTAGAAACGGTGCGTCTTGCCTGCTATGACTCAGCATTTAATACCAATTTGAATTGAAAATGCGACACATCCTGTAGGGGCAAGGCAATGCCTTGCCCCTACCCACCGATTGATCTGTAGCCATCATTCTTTAAATCGGTATAACTTGAATTTCTGAATCACAAACTGTGTAAATTGTCAGTTCCAGGCGAAATAAACTGACCATTGAGATGTCAGGGTGTGGTCAATGTGTCAGCGGTCGGTTAGTGCTTTGCTAAGCCACAGCCTTTTGAGGGCGGGTATGAGGGTTTAGGGTGTCGGGTGTGGTGAATGCAACTGAAAATGGCTGCAAGCGATCGCCGCTAAAACCGTATCTACCACAGCAGGTTCTTTAGTTAAGTTTTTCCAGTTAAGTAATCTTGCCGTTTGAGCGATCGACCATTCAGGTTGGAACGCTACGGTAACCGTATAGTCTGCGTCTCTCCATTCGTGACTCACTCATCATGAAATTCAAGTCTTTGCTGCTTTTTTCTGCATCTTGTGTGCTGTTGGGTAATCAGGCAATTGCCATTGTGCCCATCGCTAAAACAGTGGCTCAGGCACCTACGAGCAACTTACCAAAAGCCTCTGATGCATATCGCAATTGTCAACAAGCAGCCAATGCTGTCGTCACGCTCTATTCAGGAACTGAAATTGGCACTGGCAGTATTCTGAATACTGATGGCACAATTTTAACGGCGCAGCATGTTGTCAAAGAAGCTATCCGCAGCCCCAACAAAGTCAAGATTTACGTCAAGCTAGCCAATGGCAATCGCTACATTGGACGGGCGATCGCCAGCGACGCACGGAACGATCTCGCCCTTGTCCAAATTCCAGTCAACGAAACGTTGCAAACAGTCGCATTAGCCAGTGATGCTAGCCTTCAAACTGGGCAGAAAGTCTGCGCGATCGGGAGCCCTGCTGGACGTACAGGCGTTTTGAGCCAGGGCACTTTCCAAAACATGCTGGCAAATGGTGATTTACAGTCGGCAGTACGTCTTACCTATGGCAATTCAGGCGGACCTTTGCTGAATGCTCAGGGAGTATTAGTGGGCGTGAATAAAGCGATTTGGTTGTCCAGTAGTGGACAAAATACAGGTATTAGCTATGCCACAAGCGCTCAGGTCGCCCAAGCGTTTATCAATCAAAATCGCCGCACCACTACCAGCTCGATAGGCGTACAACCCATCAAAGCCCCTATGCCAGCATCACTCCAAGCGTCAGTAGTCTTCTCACCTCAAGCTTTATCGCCACAGCAGCCTATACAAGCACAGGTCGCCCTTGCTAGCAGGCTAGGAGCCAGCTTTGGCGATCAAGGTATGACCGTGCAGCAAGTTGAGCCCAACTCTCCGGCGGCGTTAGGTGGTCTGCAACAGGGCGATCGCCTGATTGCGATTAATGGTAACCGTGTGAGCGGACAGCAGCAGCTAGAAGCGTTCCTCAGCCAGCAGCCAAGCACAGCTGTTTTGACCCTCGATCGTCACCAGCAGGTTACCAACATTCAGGTGAATTTTTAGCCACATTGCTGAGTCGTCTGTGGAGATTGTGGCGATCGTTCCGTACATAACGACTATTTGACTGAGCCATACAGTTTTTCGAGGTAGCATACAGATCCGTCTCAGCCAATTAGAATTGGGATAGCTGATGTCTTCTACAGCAAGTAGACAACGCTGCTCAAGCTCTTGAATTCGGCTATTGTGACCATCATTCCATGAGACTCAACCGCTGGTTGTGGGCAGGGATTCTACTGTTGTCAGCGCATACCCTTGCATCGTTCATTCCATCGCTTCAAACCCTTCCCCTATCTCTACCAGGCACGCCCCAAGTAAAACCAGGACATTTTGAACGAACCAGTGCCAGTGCTTGTCAAGCAGCGCGATCGTCCGTAATCACGCTTTACGCTGGCAGCGAGTTTGGGTCTGGTAGCATCATCAAGTCTAACGGCTTGGTGCTAACCAACCATCACGTCATCGAAGCCTCTAGCAGCGGACAGGTCAGAGCAAGGGGTTGGAATGGAAGTTTGTACACAGGGCAAGTTGTCGTCAGCGATCCAGTCCACGATTTGGCACTGGTGCAGCTTTACACAAAGGAGACGCTGCCTGTTATCCACCTGGCAACGTCCAATACCGTTCAGGAAGGGCAAAAAGTCTGCGCGATCGGCAGTCCCTTTGGGCGTACAGGCATCATCACCCTGGGCACACTCACAGGCACCCGCGAGAATGGTGATCTGGAGTCTTCAATCCTGCTGCATCCTGGAAATTCAGGCGGCCCGTTGCTCAATACTCAGGGCGACATGATTGGTGTGAATAAGGCCATCTGGCTATCCGAGTCTGGCGAGAATGTGGGCATCGGGTTTGCTACGACCGCCACGATCGCTCAACGCTTCCTTGAGCAGAATCAAGCGAAAGCTGACGCCATTGCTGGGCGATCCTTAACATCGCCCCTTGAGGAGGTGCCTCAGCAACCAGCAGACTTAAAAACGCCATCCGAGCTTCCAGCGGAGGTCCATCAGCCACCTGTACTGCTTGACGGTGCGCGGTTAGGGGCAATCGTAAATAGCGAGTCACTGGTGATTCAACTGGTTGAACCACAGTCCCCAGCCGAGAATGCAGGGCTGAGCGCAGGCGATCGACTCCTAGCGGTGAATGGACAGCAGCTCAATCGCTTTGAAGACTTACAGGCATTCTTGAAGCGCCGTCCCACTAGCGCTGTGTTTACCATTAGCCGCAACCAACAGCAGCAAGACCTTCGGGTTGGGTTCTGAGCGTCCACCCAGATCCGCACAATCTTGCCTGTTCTAGCGGACGAGGAGGCTACGTTCCTCACCCTTTGTGATGATTAATGCGCTAAAGATTGCTCGATCGTGCCGCTATAAAGTCGACAGAATGCACCTCAAGCAATTGATTCAAAAGCACATAGCTGGCGCATCTGACTGTATATCATCTCGCTTCATGCTGTCAGAAAACAAGGGCGATCAACAAATCTTTGCTTCGCTCCTAAGCCTGTTCTAATCATCTTTCTTCTTATGCTTTCTAGACTTTACTATCGCCGAGTCCTCTGATATTATCTCAATAGAAACATCTCTATGGATATCTTCTGTCCCAGATTAGGTTAATGGAATTGAACCAACCAATGTGTGCGGTTAGCGATCGTGCGTTTTTGGTTGTTTTTATTCAGTTTTGAAAGTTTCAGCGCTGTAACAAGCACTTGTTTTGAAGCATTGCTTACAGCACTGTGATCGTTTCTAATAGTTACAGAAGCTTCCTTAAAACATGTTTAAGCAATGCAGAATCTTCTGCCGATCGCTTATATGTGTTTTCATTCATTTAGTCCACTACACACTGTCTCACAGGTGCCATATGGAAACATTAGCCTTCATTCATGCCGCCGTTGCCCACGAAGATCCCACTCCTGACCCTGAGGTTGTTGCATTTGAAAACGTTGACCTTAAAGTGACAGGATCTGTAGCGATGGGTCTCGTTGCAGCAGGGGTTATAGCGACAACACTATCTCATACGGATAAGGCCGAAGCCGCAATTTACTATGGGCAAAGAGGCTCTGGTGTTGCCGCACTGCAATCTGCGCTTGGCGTGAGCCGTGATGGTATTTTTGGCCCCCAAACTCTATCAGCTTTGAGGACATTTCAAGCAAACAACAACTTAGCAGTTGACGGTGTTGCAGGACCAGCAACTCTCCCAGCGCTTGGATTAGTCGCAAATCTTGGTCCTTACGGGCCTGGTACAGGTAACGGTGGATCGGTTCCTGTCTCTGGTGGTGCGTATGTCACGGCTTCGAGTGGACTCATTGTTCGCAACGCGCCTGCTGGCTATGCCATTGGTAGTCGTGGGTATGGTACGAGAGTGGGTCTGACAGGTGCTCAACAGTATGCTGCTGGCCGCAATTGGTCACAGCTTTCCAGTGGCGGTTGGGTTGCCAGTTCATATCTAAGCTACAGCGGTGGTGGCAGTGGTGGCGGCAACGGTGGCTCGTTTCCTGTAGCTGGTGGGGTCTATGTCAATGCTGGAAGCGGACTGCTGGTGCGGAATGCTCCGGCTGGCTATGTTGTTGGTAGCCGAGGCTATGGTCAGCGCGTTAGCCTGACGGGTGCAGAGCAGTACGCTGGTGGACGCACCTGGGTACAACTTGGTAGTGGCGGCTGGGTCGCGCGTGACTACCTCACGTTCAATTAATCGATCCTTGGCGATCACGCGTTCATGTGGTACGAGCGATCGCTAAATCATCTTGTCTTTTACAAAGCCTGCTCTTCCCTTTCACAAACGAATCGGGTCGTGTCAGGCTTTTTTTAATGAAATGGAACTTGCTGATACGCACTACAAGAGGGAACTTAGGTCTAGCCAAGTTGAGCAAGCTAGCCTTCTGGTGGGTCTAATGAGCTCAGCCTAACTGTTAGCCAACAGTTCTAAAACCCCTTTAGGCATGAGTTGATCTTTAAACCAAACAACCTGAGCAGGAATATCGCTCATCTTTACACCTGCTTTCTCCAGGTTGAGCCGTTCTGAGATTGCCAGAATGAGATCATCGCGTCCTGATTGGCGCACCTGGGAGAATTTTTTGCGCAAGTATTCAGGTCGCCAATAGCCAACAATTTCCAGCAAAAAGGTGCGTCCATCGGGATGCACTAGGCGAAAGTCGGGAATCATCACGCTACCCGGAATGGGGATAAGATCGACTTCGCGTTCTAGTCTCCATTCGGTTTTAGCCTTTGACCAGCGATCAACAAACCCAGCCTCCAACATGCTGTCATACGTCTTACCGGGTGGGTAGTGCGTCACCAACCCACAGTCTGAGTTCAGGCTAAAGCGCCCCGATCGCGGCTCACCAGAATAGGCATCTCGTTGTTGCAGCATGGCAGTTAAGTTCCATTTGGTCACGTGCAGCAACGCCGGAAGCAGCATCGCCAGTTGCAAGCCATAGCGTGTATTGGGTTTGAACAAGCTGGTAGGGCCATCGATCGTCAATGTAAACCCATGCTCCGCGTCACCTTCGATATACGTCATCAAGCGAAACAGCTTGAGATAGCGGAACAGGAGCTTGTATTCACCCGGATCATTACGATGAGCTGTGAGCGTGACGTGACTGGCACGGTAAAACACACCCTGAACTTGTGCCAAATTGTAGCGATGCAGTAAGGCTTCTGCCGTAGGCGCTGCAAAATGGGTCAGAATTTGGTTTTCACTCAGATCGGCATACAGCCCAGCTTGAATGTGTGACGGCAACACCTCACGCGCTAACTCTTGACTCAGGCTTTCTGCCAGTTGATGCAGCGTGGCCTGCGTTGCCAGGATACTGCCTGCTTTTTGCGCCGACAGGGCAAACACGCGCTGACGTAAGGCCAACGGCTCAAGTGGGCTAATGGTTTCAAAGCGACTAAAGGTGTCACTTGTCAGCAAATGAGCTAAACCACGCTGCATGCGATAGTCGATACCTTCGCCCTCTAACGCTTGCAGTTGCTGATTGAGAAGACTGCGGGGATTATTTTGAGCTGCTTGAAAAAGGTTGATTAAGTCGTTTGCGATCGCCAGTGGCTTACCTGCAATCGCCACTCGTTTAGGCACAATTTCCTCGCCGCTATAGCGATGCATGAGCAGGTCAGTTGGCAACATGACAGGTTTTATACCTTTAGACTGACGAAAAATTGCAAACTACTATCCAAAGTGGGATACCCAAACGGGGAAACAACGCGTAAATTCTACACAGTAAGATTAATAGGAGTCTACCTATAGCCGTTCGCCATTCTTCATTAATTACGGTATGCCCTCAATAAAGTTTTTTAACTAGGACTTACGTCAATTCTCGTAAAACTAGCCTCCAGCCCCCAATTCTGGGGGTTCAAAGCCCTTTAGGCATGTAAGAGAAGGGGCCGACCGCATACGTCCTATTAGCCTTTATTCTAATGATTAGTTGACCATCTGCCTCTGTTCAAAACGCTAATTTCACCCCATTCTTCTTATCAAACCTCCTATGGTAGAAAGCTCTCCAGCTCAAAGATCTCGTACACAATACGAAACTGATGACCACAAAGCACAAGTCGAAGCATTGGTCACAGAACCCCGGCAAGATAGCGAAATTGATTTAGAGTTTCTGTACACAAGAGCGATCGAATTCCGCCAAGAAACGATTTATTTTGCAGTGGTCGATCGGTTCTATGACGGTGATCCTGATAATAGTGAAGGACCCAATCCAGAACTTTTTGATCCCGATCGAGAAGACTGGGGTAAATATTGGGGTGGTGACCTCCAAGGCGTTATTGATAAACTGAATTACTTAAAAAATATGGGTATCACCGCTCTCTGGTTAACGCCCTTATTTGAACAAGTGGAAGCGCTATTTGTAGACAATGCCGCGATTCATGGTTATTGGACACGGGACTTTAAGCGCTTGAATCCTCGTTACATCGGTAAAGGCGAAGATCCGTCTTTAAACAATACCCAGGAGCAGAAAAACACCACATTCGATCGCCTTATTCATGAACTGCACAAGCGCAATATGAAGTTTGTCCTCGATATTGTTTGCAATCACAGCAATCCCGATTTCAGCGGCAAAAAGGGCGAACTTTATGACGATGGTGTCAAAATTGCTGATTTTAATCACGACAAAAATAACTGGTATCACCACTACGGCGAGATTACAGATTGGGAAGACGAATGGCAGGTGCAAAACCGAGAGTTGGCAGGGTTAGCCACCTTTAACGAAAACAATAGTGATTACCGTAGCTACATTAAAGCGGCGATTAAGCAGTGGCTCGATCGTGGAGTCGATGCTCTACGCGTTGATACTGTCAAACACATGCCGATCTGGTTTTGGCAAGAGTTTAACGCCGATATTCAAGGACATCGGCCCGATGTGTTCACCTTTGGCGAGTGGATTTATAGCCATCCTTCGGACGATCGCTCCGTCGAATTTGCCAACCACTCTGGGATGACCTTACTCGACTTCGGCCTTTGCACCGCGATTCGAGCTGCCCTAGCACAGGGAGCCGAAGGTGGCTTTCATCTGATTCAAGAAATTTTTGATCTGGATCACCGCTACTTTGGGGCAAACGAATTGGTGACCTTTATTGATAATCATGACATGCCCCGCTTTCAGAGCTTGAACCCTGATCCAGAGATGTTGAAGGCCGCCA
The DNA here is from genome assembly GCF_059505485.1 of Stenomitos rutilans. Taxonomy (NCBI): domain Bacteria; kingdom Bacillati; phylum Cyanobacteriota; class Cyanophyceae; order Leptolyngbyales; family Leptolyngbyaceae; genus Stenomitos; species Stenomitos rutilans. The sequence continues at coordinate 178,992 of NZ_JCACKR010000139.1, read as the reverse complement.
TTGCACTTGTTATGACCAGTCGCGGCATTCCCTGCATTTACTACGGTACGGAACAGTATCTCCACGACGATACCGATGGTGGCAATGATCCTTACAACCGTCCCATGATGACGCAGTGGGATACGGATACTGAAATTTACCGCTCCATCCGCCTACTCTCTGGCCTACGTCGCCTCAATCCAGCCGTTTCGATGGGTGGACACTGGCAAAAGCACCTGGAAGCCGATGTTTACTGCTACGCCCGACGCTACCGCGACTCCATTTGTTTTGTGGCATTGAACCGAGGCGAAGCCACCACAGTCAAATCTGTTGATACTGAGCTACCGGATGGAGAACATACCTGTGTGTTAACCCGTAAGAAGTTTGACGTGAGCGATGGCAAGATTTACGACCTGGAACTGCCGTCTCGTGGGGTAATTGTCATTAGTCATGTGGGCGATCGCATCAAAGGTCAAACCATTGTGCGAGCGCAACTCAACGGCGTGCAAACCAAACCAGGAGAGACGATCGTCATCACTGGCGATTGCCCCGAACTGGGTAATTGGGATATCTCGAAGGCATACCCACTGGAATATATCAACACAAACACCTGGTTCGGCGAAATTCCCTTTGAAGAAAGCGTGGGCAAAATGATTACTTATAAATACGTGATGTGGCGTGAAGGACAGGCACCGTTACGAGAAAATTTAGTCGCTCGGCGTTGGGTTATTGCGAGTGAAGGCACCGTAAAATGGCGAGACATCTGGGCCTCTGGACCTGAATCTTAATCACCCAGATGTCAATAAAGCTAAAACCTCAATTGCAAAGACATAAGAGAAATGGTCATAAAATTCCAGCTTGAAGGGGGTGAATGGATGGATGAACAGTGGGATGTTATTTCCCAGCGAATCCTTAGAGCTGTAAAACGAATGTGCCAGATTGATGGCTGTACCTCGCACAACGTGTATTTGGCTCAACCGCAGATTGGATGGTGTACAACCTGCAATCACGAACGAGGACGGATTGCAGATAAAAATTTCTTATCAATACTCGTTTCACCCGGTCAGGTAATGCCACCGGATGAAGTGTTTTCAAGACGTGTTCCTTTAGGCTGGAGACGATTCTGTGCAAATGCTTATTCTTATTTAAGTGGAATAAATGGAAACATCCTGCTGTTTAAAGGCGTTGTTGCACAGGAACGTAGTTGTTTGAATTGCCTATTGTAAATTTAGTTAGCGTCCTTAGTATATACTTCTAAAGTGAATTGGCTTTGCCAAACACATGAGTAAGCGGCTATTCTGCATAAGGTTGCTCCTCGATGGGTGCCATCAAAAAAGTTTTCTCGACTGCAAGCAAGAAACGTATGCAACCTTCTCATCATTTCATTGTTGTCGGTGTAGGAGTTTTAGTTGCCTTCGGTAATATGCCATCTGGCGTATCGGAGACAATTCCCAGTCCACCCTCATCCACTGCTAGACCAGATGAATCACATCCCTCATCACTGCAAGAGGCTGTTACATCGCTAGGAGCAGCTCATCTTAAAGCGCTCAGCACGCCAACGCCCAAAACGGTGCTGTCTAAGATCGTGCCAACTGAGCCGCTTACGCTCACAACGAGTGAAACCAACCGCAGCAAAGTAAAGAGCTGGCTTAAAGAGATGCAGCCCCTTGCAGAAGCAACCCCACTCGATCGCAGTGCAATCAAAGCGGCTGATCAAAAACCTACTAATGCGCCTAAGATCAACGTTGGACAAGCGACGCCAACCACAACGCCAAGTCTAGCGCCCGATCCTACTAGTCCAGCCGCTCCACCTTTATCAACGCCTGACCCAGGGCCTTCACGCCCTTTAGGGCCAGCCAAACCAGGTGCAGCCCCAGACTACCTCAACCCTGACCCAAATCCACTAAGCTTTCCAACGAAGCCAGACGAAGTGAGGCTTCGTGGTATTCAGCCAATCACCTTACAGCAGGCGATCGAGCTTGCCCAGCGGAATAGCCGGAGTCTTCAAGTTTCACGTCTTCAATTAGAACGCAGCAGAGCGTCTCTACGTGAGGCGCAGGCCGCTAGCTATCCAACCTTGACGGTTCAAAGTAACCTCAGTCGTTCATTGTCTGCAAGCAGCAACCGCAGCCAAAACAACGCACTGTCTTCGCTACTGGGAAATAGCAGTAGTAGCGAAAGCGCGATCAGCAATGCCTTCAGCGCCTCTGCAACGTTGAGTTACGACATCTTTACCTCTGGTCAACGTCCGGCAAATATTCGGGCAGCCGAGCGACAATTGCGCTCCGATGAACTTCAGGTTGAAATCAATCAGGAGCAGCTACGACTCGATGTTGCTGGCGATTATTACAACTTGCAGCAGGCCGATGAATCGGTTCGGATTCAGCAAGCCACAGTCCGTAATAATGAAGCAAGTTTGCGCGATACTCTCGCTTTAGAGCGTGCAGGGTTAGGAACTCGCTTTGATGTCTTGCAGTCTCAGGTGCAACTCGCTAATTCACGCCAAAACTTGACCAATGCTATTGCGCAACGACAGATCAATCGTCGGCAACTGGCTCAGCGCCTCAGTGCTTCGCCTGCGATCGACTTGGCCGCTGCTGATCCAGTCGCGGTTGCAGGGGAATGGAATCTATCGTTGGAAGAAAGCATTGTGCTGGCGCTCAAAAACCGAGCAGAACTAGAGCAGCAGCTTGTATTGCGTGAGCAAGCTCAGCAGCAACGACGAGCCGCTTTAGCAGGGCTAGGTCCAACGGTCACGGCGCAAGCACAGTACCAATTGTCTGATATTTTGGACGATAACAATCCCGTTGGAGATGGCTACGCCTTCCAGTTAGGTGCAACATGGAACGTCTTTGATGGCGGTGCATCCATTTCGCGCGCGCGGCAAGCAGAAGCCAACATTGCGATCGCAGAACAGAATTTTGCCGATCAGAGTAATCAGGTACGGTTTTCGGTTGAGCAAGGCTACGCCAATCTGCTGTCCAACTTTGAAAACATTGGCACCACAACGCAAGCGCTTGACCAGGCCAGAGAAGCACTTCGCTTGGCGCAGTTGCGCTTTAGAGCTGGAGTTGGTACATCAACCGATACCATCAACGCAGAAAATGCTTTAACCACCGCAGAAGGAAATCGAGTCAATGCGATTATTGGCTACAATCGATCGCTGGCGACCTTACAGCGTGCCGTTACCCATCTCCCCATTCCCACGGGGTCAACCCTTCCGAGTCTGGTAGCTCCCGGAGGCAGTGCGCCCGCAACGCCTTCAGTGCCCAGTACAACCACGCCCAGTACAACCACGCCCAGTACAACCACGCCAACGCCTTCAGAGACACCGTCTACACCACCCGCTTCTACAACTCCTGCCCCCGCGACCCCAACGTCTCCCGCACAAACGCCCCCTGCACAAACTCCTTAGTGCTTCTACCGTGATGATGCTTAAGCGCCACTCTACCCTACCCGTTCGGTTCGTCAGATATTAAGGATCGCACCATGATTTTGCCCGTTCCTGTTGCCCGTTCTCTCTTTGACGCGTCCCGACGATCGCTCCTTAGCCGAGGCTTCAGCGTTGTCAGCGCCGTGACAATTCTCAGTGGTGGCACCGTATGGGCACAAGCTGCTGACCAGGCACTAGATGCAATGCCTGAAAGCACCGTACCACCAGGACTAGATACTCCCAACCCCGCTCTGAACGCGTCTCCTAGTGTCGCCCCCCCGATCGCGCCAACGGCACCAGAATCTTTTCCAACCGTACAAGCACCGTTGGATACTAATCCCAAGTTTGCTCCCTCAGCTTCTAGCAGTAGTGGGGACGATCGCTACATTGACTCAACTAGCTACAGCATTGGGGCAACTGAGCGCAGTAGTGACGTTGCAAAGCGTCCTGCCTTGCCTTCTGTATCTACCCCCCTTAGCGTTGGCGGAGTGTCTACAGGCGGCGACTATAGCGTCACGATTGGTCGTGCAACGCCATCCGTCAAGGATTTCTACTACCGCACCTTACGCCCACCTGCCCTGCTGGGGAATGGCAACATTCGTCTCATTTTCCCCTTATCCATCCCAGCTCCTATTACCTCTCTCTTTGGCTGGCGTACCCATCCGATCGAAGGTGGGCAACGCTTTCACTCTGGGACTGATTTAGGCGCACCGATGGGAACCCCTGTACTGGCAGCGTATGCTGGAAAGGTGGCGCTGGCGGACTTTTTGGGTGGCTACGGGCTAGCGGTCGCGATCGACCACAACCAGGGCACCCAGCAAACCCTTTACGGGCACCTCTCTGAAATCTTTGTGAAGCCTGGTGAGATGGTGAAGCAAGGAATGGTGATTGGTCGTGTCGGTAGCACCGGGCTGTCAACTGGCCCTCACCTCCACTTTGAGTTTCGGCAGCTTACCTCAGAAGGCTGGATCGCTATGGACCCTGGCGCTCAGTTAGAATACGCGATGGCTCAATTAATTAAATCCTTCGATTTTGCTCAAGCAAAACCTGGCGATGAATTTGGCCTGGATAACAAGTTGGGCGCGGTCAATGTGGGTGCTAAAGGCGACATCACGGTACAAATCGAAGAATTAAAGCAACTGAACCGTGCGGATGCCATCAAGCCCAAAACGCAGGGTGATAGCTAGGGGCTGTCATCAATAGCTCATACACATGATTTGCAGTTCAGCCCCTAGCCTTGTTTGTTAGGACGGGCGGGATAAGGCTGATACGCGAGGTTTATGAGCTTTAATTGATGACGCGCCCTAGAACGCAACCGTAGATAAGCTGTTTTTGGGTGAGCATGACGACTGTGACAGAACGTAGCGTGGCTGAGCGTGATTACCAGGAACGGGTTGAAACGGCGATCGCAACCCTCCAGCACGATCTGCCCACACTCTTTGAACGCGATCTTTCTTACGACATTTACAGTCGAGAGATTGCTTTTCGAGATCCCGTCAATCACTTTAAAGGCAAGTTTAACTACCGCATTATCTTCTGGACATTGCGGTTTCATGGGCAGCTCTTTTTCACAGAACTGCACTTCGATCTACACAGCGTTCAGCAAGCAAACCTGGAGACGATTCGTGCCGATTGGACAGTGCGTGGCACGTTACGAGTGCCCTGGAACGCAAAGCTCCTCTTTCACGGCTACTCCATCTACACCCTCAATCAGGATGGGCTAATCATCACCCACGTCGATACCTGGGATCGGTCTCCTAGAGAAATTTTAAAGCAGTTTGTTCAACGAGGTGATCGCTACGTTTAGAGGTTGAGCTGTTAGTTTAAGGCAGCTTTGTACAACCAACCTCTAATACCAGTTTTGAGTTTTGAGTGACCGCACCAGCTCAATGAAAGGGAAGTGGTATAAATCCATTGACATGTTTCAAAGCTGACCGCTGATAGCCGATTACGACGCTATTTTTCAACTAATCGGCAGTTTTAACCACGTCGAAAGCTCATAAGCTAGCCAGTCTAGCTCTGGCACAGTCAGGGGTGGATTTCCTCGCAGTTCGTACTTTTGCGTGCCTGCCCAGACAGCAAGGTGCGGATCACCATCACCATGTTCACTGCCAGCTTTACGATACTCTAGCCGATTTATTTGGTTACGGGGTGCCGTTTGAGGGCGGCCAGACTGAAAACCCAAGCGTTTGCTGGTAAAGGAAATCTGCTGCGGATCGATATGGAGATGGGTTTGACCCAGAAGAGACGGCAGCAAAATTTCCAGGCTAGTTGGCTCTTTCATCAAAGCAATCTTGGTGTCGGCAGGTTTCGCTACTGGTGCGATCGCCTCTGTTTTTAGAATGCCCTGGTCTAAAGCGGTCAGTGCATCCTGGGCTGATTTTGCCCGACGCTCCAGGTTCGGATCGGTTAACCACTCCAGCCATTCCACGTAGGCGAGGCTGAGATTGGCGATCGCGGCAAAATCGATTTTCATGCCTCTGTGCGGCAGGCTAGAAGGGTGAGTACCTGCAAGCATGGCTGTGAGGGTTGCGCCCAGACTATAGAGGTCAGAAGCCGGAGTAGCCCGTCCGCTAAATTGTTCTGGTGGCATATAGCCATAGGTGCCAACTACCGTGAAAGCGGCGGTATCGCCACTATTGGTCAGTGCCTTGACTGATCCAAAATCGACCAGATAGGCCTGTCGGTTTGCCAGCAAGATGTTGCTGGGTTTGATATCTCGATGCACGATCGGCGGATGCTGCCCATGCAAGTAGACCAAAATATGCAGCAAGGCTTTGGCAAGCTGTTTAGTTTCTGCCTCCGAAAACAGCCGCTGTTCCTGTAAGCATTGCTCCAGAGACTTGCCTTCTACGTAGGTTTGAATAAGGGCCAGGGCTTTGTCGTTGGGCAGTTGGTGTTCAAAAAAGCCTAGATAGCGTGGAATCGCTGGATGGGAGAGGGACTTGAGGATTTCGACCTCACGCTCAAACAGCTTCAGGTCATCCCATTCCACCGTTTCATCGAGAAAAAGCATCTTGATGACCACGCGGTCTTGAGTCACCAGGTCACGAGCTAGCAGTGTCCAGCGCCCAGTTTGCTTACCAATCTGACGCTCTACTTCGTAGCGATCGCCCAATATTTGCCCAGCCATCGTTTGCCACCAATGCCTACAGGTTCGGTTATAACTCTGGACAATGCGGAACATCAATAGGGTATCAGTCTTGCATCAAAGTAATCTGTTCAACCAGTAGCCCGTTAAACCAACTGGCGACGGAGAAACGGCAATAACGCATCACTGACTTTCTCGTGCCAGTCTTCTTGAGGGTAGTGTCCCACTTCCTCCAGTTCAACCCATTCAGCATTGGGAAGTGACTCTGCCACTTGTTTAGCAACCTCTAGGGACAACCACGGATCACGGCTTCCCCAGGCAATGAGTGTGGGATGTTGCCATTGCTGGAACCCAGTTTCCAGTTCTGCCGTGACCTGACTTAGCTGAAGGTTTTGAATGGTTGCCAGCAGCGCACGTCCTGCATCAGAGCTTCTGAGAAAGGGACGACGGTAAACATCCAGATCATCATCCTCAACACGGTAGCCGCCACCCCCCTCAAGCGTCCGATCTACCAGCAAGGGATCTTGAGTCATCATATCGCCAATCAACGGTAGCCCCAATTGCCGCATTTTCCAGGGTAGTCTGGCAGCAGTCGTCAGTGGCGTATTTAGAATGGCTAGACGATCGATCTGGTCTGGGTGGCGAAGTGCATACTGCAAGCCAACAGACCCCAAAAAACCCTGGACGACGAGGGAAAAGCGCTCCAGTGCCATTGCTTTGAGAAACGCTTCTAGCGCTTGTAGGTAGGCTGCTGGCGTGTAAGCAAAGTCACGTCGATCAGGCTGCGCCGAAAAACCAGAACCAATCCAGTCAGGGGCGATCGCACGAAAGCCTTGCTTCGCCAGGACGGGCAAAAGTTCCCGCCAACCATAGCTTTGGGACGGAAGGCCATGCAGCAGTAGCACGGGCGATCGCGTCGTCTTGCCCAGCGGCACTGCCTCACGGTAGAACCACGTTAAGTCGCCAACCTCAATCCAGTTGTCACCTGTAGCCACAATGTTTTCTACATCACGTTCGGTTGCCTGAGCTTACCGTTTGATGGGATCACAGAGCAAGCAGAAGATGATTGCATGATGATGGTGACAAGCGCTTTGGAACAAGATGTAGAGCTAGTTTGGTTGGTTTTGGAGCGTGCTCATGTGAAAAGCGATCGCACTCCAAAAAGTAAATTTTGATTAAGAGCAATTTTTGTAACTTTAGATACAGAAATTTCTGTTATATTGGATGTCAAGAACAATAAATAATGCATGCAGGAGAAATACCATGTCTACTCAAGATCAAGCACGGGCGATCGTCAATCGCCACCAGCACACCATCAAAAATCGTGAACAGTCCGTCCTCAGCCGCATAGCCGCTGAAGTTGGCGTATCGGACGATGCTGTTCGCAATCAATCTCGCACGGTTGGCATGAGCTAAAGCAGCAATATCAGTCTTTTCAGCTTTTGCAACCTTATTAGTTCTAAGAATGGGCATCACCGCTTTAGATGATGCCCATTTTTGTAGCCGTTCTTCAGTACGAAGCCCTTCAGTTCTGCCCTCTGCCTTTCTTTGAGCCATTAGTGGTCAACGGTCAGCCAACCGCAAAACGGAAGCAAGCTACAGCTTTTGACGCTCCACTGCCCCGATTGCTTCTAAAAACTAACAACTAAAAACCAACCACTTCTTTTACCTTCTGCCTTTTGCCTTAAACTTTAGCCACCTGCCGTAGCGATCGAATCGTTGCGATCGCACACTCTGCCACCTGGTCAATCTCCTGTTTAGTATTAAAGCGCCCCAAACCAAAGCGAATGGAGGCATAAGCCAGTTCGTTCGTATGCCCCAACGCTTTCAGCACGTGAGAAGGTGCCGTGTGCGTTGATGAGCAGGCAGATCCAGAAGAAACCGCTACCACAGGCTGAAGACCCAGCAAGAGTGCCTGTCCATTGATACCCGCAACGCTAATATTCAAGTTCCCAGCTAGTCGTTGGGTGGCATGACCGTTGAGATAAATATCGCTTACCTGACTAAGTTGCTGCCAGAGTTGATCGCGCAGATGAGTGAGCCGCTCGGTTTCTTGTGGCATTTCGGCGATCGCCAACTCTACCGCTTTCGCCATACCAACAATTTGCGGGACATACAACGTACCCGATCGCAGCCCACGTTCATGCCCACCACCATGTAGCTGTGGTGCCAGTTGCGCCCTCGGATTTCGCCGCCGCACGTATAGTGCGCCAACCCCTTTAGGCCCATACACTTTGTGAGCCGTAAGCGACATCAGATCAATCTGCATCGCGGCTACATCCAGGGGAATTTTGCCGATCGCCTGCGCTGCATCCGTGTGAAAGAGAATCTGACGCTCATGGCACAAGGCACCGATCGCCGCCAGCGGTTGCAACACACCAATTTCGTTGTTGGCAGCCATGACCGAAACCAAGAGCGTGTCTGGTCGCAGTGCTTGTGTCAGCGTATCCAATGCCAGCAGTCCATCCGGCTTTACGGGCAAGATGGTCACATCAAAGCCAAGCGTTTGCAAATAGCGGCAAGGGTCAAGCACGGCGCTATGTTCAGTGATAACGGCGACGATGTGCCGACCTTTGTGAAGATTTGCCTCTGCAACACCTTTGATCGCCAGATTATTTGCCTCTGTGGCACCACTGGTAAAGATCATTTCTTCAGGCGCTGCACCGATCGCCTCGGCTAACGTTTCCCTCGCCTGCTGCACGGCGGCGGCTGCTTCCCAACCATACAGGTGACTAGCACTCGCCGCATTACCAAAGTGCTCCGTAAAGTAAGGGAGCATTGCCGTTAGCACCCGCTCATCAACAGGAGTCGTCGCCTGACAATCCAGATAAATAGGACGTTGTACCATAGAAAGCGTTTCGCAAAGACACCGATTCTTCCTAGTTTAGCGGTCAGGCATTGTTGGTCACCTGCTGCTGCATCTGAGAATCGCATAAGTGGACGGCTCTCGATCAACCACCGACACCCAGAGGCAATACAGATCACCGTCTGCGTCCTCTACGCCTCTGCGGTGATTTACGCTCTGATTTCTTTCATGCTTATGCTTGCCTGCCGCTGATCGCGCGCGCTCCTCAACAGCAGCCTCCGTTTATACACAAAGTGATTGACGGCGATCCCCCCGCTTCTTAAGATTAGAATAAGATTAAAGAGTGTAAAGAAAGATTACGCCCGTGTATCGCTATCGTTTTATGGCTAAGCCAAGATTTCCTATGCTCACTCCTCATGCTTTTGTTACAGGGCGATCACAACAGCTTCCATTTAAAGCGTTTGTGCGTTACGCAGTCGGATTTCTCTTCGTTCTAACCCTTTGGCTAAGTCCGCCAAATGGCCTGGGGCGATCGGTCGCCTATGCCTATAACAACCCAGACCTCCTGCCAGACGTGCAAACGCCCATCATCGATTTGGCGAAAGCGCTCACAGAGAAGCAGGAAGTTACCCTCGCAAAAGATTTAGAAGACTTTGAGCAAGAAACTGGTTGGAAGCTACGCGTGTTAACTCAGTTTGAGCGCACACCAGGTATTGCTGTAAAAGACTATTGGAGCCTGGATGACCACAGCGTTCTGCTAGTCGCCGATCCACGCGGTGGCAACCTGCTCAACTTCAGCGTCGGCGATGATTTCTACCCGCTGATGCCCCGCACCTTTTGGATTGAGCTACAAACCCGTTTTGGCAATCAGTTTTTTGTGCGGGAACACGGCGAAGACCAGTCAATTTTAGAAGCGCTGTCCTCGATTAAAACATGCTTGCGTCAAGGTGGCTGTCAGGTTGTGCCTGGTTTGCCGCCAGAGCAATGGGTTCTGACGTTGATTACGTCTGTGGTTGGTGGTGTGGTCTGCGGTTTTGCGGCCAAACCTCGGAGAGAAGGTCAAGTTGTAGCGTGGCAATGGGCGCTGATCTTTTCGCCACTATGGGGTATTCTCTTCATCGCCTTTGGCATTGGGCCTGTGATCACCCGCACGACTGACTGGTTGCCGCTTTTCCGCAACTTTGCGGGCTTTGCGGGGGGTGCCGTCGCAGCTTATCTGGTGCCTCTGCTTACCCGAACCCCGTCCTCTGAAGCGTAATCTAAATGTAGCGTCTAGTCGATGCCTCTTAAACATGGCTTTGAGGCAGCAACCGCCACGATCGCAAGCAAATAATCGCCATTTCTGGCTAGCGCGTGTAGGCTGTTTACCACGGGCAACTATTTTTCGGAAAGGGTCGCAATGGAATGGCACGCAACGGATGCTCAAAGTCTGGCGATTATCGATCGTGAGATCGGTGAACACATCTTCTCACCCGCTGAATATGAGATTGTGCGTCGCGTCGTCTATGCTACGGCAGATTTTGAGTACAAGTCTTTGATTCGCTTCTCCGATGCCGCACTTCAGTCTGGTGCTGCGGCGCTAGCGGCCCGGAGTACGATCGTGGTGGATGTGCCGATGGTACAAGTTGGCATTACCACCAATATTCAGAATACCTTTGCCAATCCTGTGTATTGCAGTATGGAGGCGCTTACCCGTCCTCAGAAGGAGAAAACCCGCGCCGCCTGGGGCATTGAAACACTCGCTCGACGCTATCCCGAAGGCATTTTTGTGGTGGGTCAGGCGCAAACAGCACTCACTGCCTTGGTGGATTTAATTGAAGCAGAAGAAATCCGTCCTGCGCTGATTGTGGCAACGCCTTCAGGTTTTGTTGACGTTGAGAGTGCCAAGGAGCGGTTAGCCGATTCGGTCATTCCCCATATTCGCATCGCAGGACGGAAAGGGAGTGCGGTGGTTGCTGCCGCGATCGTCAACGGTCTGGTGGATTTGGCATGGCAGGCATATGGACGCGAACAGGGTGGTGTGATGTAAGAGCAACCGCTGACAACCATGACAAACTAGCAGCGCGGCATCACCAATCAGCGGAAGGGCGACGGGACGATCGACGAGGGCGACGGCTGAGTTCGATCGCGCCACCTCGTTCCGGTGCTTCATAGCGGTCTCTTGAGGGTCTACCCCGCTCTGGCTCAACGCGATCGTTGTGATGGCGTGCATTGAGCCTCCGGCTCACATCCACAAACGCCTCATGCAACAGCAAAGGATAGTCGCTTACCCAAAGATTGTGGTTGGGAATGTATACATCTGACGTTTTGCTAATGCGACCCAGATCGCCTCGATTGGACATGACAACCATTTCGGCCACATCTCCAATCGCGATCGCCTGGTAATTGCGCTTCAGGGGCACTTGCAGCCGACTGGTGAAACCCGATTCATCGCCCACAACCAGGTTCAACCGTCGCTCACGGTTTTCTACAATCACCAGTTCCCCGTGTTCGTTCACGGTTTCCTCTTTGCCGATGAGTTCTTCTGTCACGTACACATCGACAACCTCACCTTGCCAAAACCCACTATAGGGAAACTTGCGGCATTCAATATTTTTGAGGCTTGCCCAGAACACAGGCCCCCAGAGCCAATACAGCCCGGTGATGATACCCAACAAGAAGCGAATAAACCCAAACCCATCACCTAAAAAACCACCCAGTAGCCAAATGACCGTCACGCCTACAATGGAAACCAGGAGCCGCAGCAGTAGCGCCGGAAATTTTCCCCAGCAGTAAACATACTGCGGCCCCGTAGCCACCGCAGGCACCAAATTTTCAAAGGTCTTGCGGGTAAGTGGAATGAGCATAGTTTGACCAAGAGCCGCGATCGCAAACGAACTGCTACGAGCCTAGCATTAGACGCATAAATTCCACCCACTGTTGGGTAGTCGTTCAGTATGGCAGGTGATGTTCACCAATGCCCGTCATGCAGTATGACTGTAACCCCGCAACTACGGCTGGCGGCAAGATTTTTATCCACCAAAAGCGTGGATCTACGGATACGAAGTGGGAGAGGACAGGTGAATGTTCATCTTAACTTGAGTACTCTATCGGATGGTTTTAGCAAGGGAAGGAAGCAGAATCGATATAGATCTGAGGAACGCAGTCGGAAAAGCTAAAGAGCTATAGGGGGCAACTATGCTCATTTGGCTTTTGCGTTTAGGAACGCGTCCTTACAGGCAGACTGCCTGACCCTGGGGGCTTATTAGGGTCAGGCAATTTTTTGATCATTTTTCGTTGTCCATCGTTCATTAAAGCAAGTTGTCCAATTTAAAGTGATTCTGTTCCAGATTAAAGTGGTTGACAGTAGCTTTACTGCCCAGACGTTGGTGCTTCAACTGGGCGAATAATGGTGGCATCAGGAGTAACTTGGGGTTTAAAGATGGCTTGAAGGGCTTCTTCTAAAGTAGGTGCCATCACGATGCGATTCTCATAGGCGACAATCACTCGCACCAGGGTTGGTAAGCTGTTTTGAGTCGCTTCTAAATAAAGGGGTTCCACGTAGAGCAGCGATTGTTCGATCGGAATAATGAGCAAGTTACCCTGAACAGCGCGCGAACCTTGACGATTCCAGAGCGAAATTTGCTGAGAAATTACAGGATCTTGGTTGATGCGCGCTTCGATTTGTTCTGGGCCGTAAATCAACCGCTCTTTGGGAAAGGTATAAAGCAACAATTTGCCGTAGTGCTCACCGTCCGATCGAGCCGCTAACCAGGCAATAAGATTTGTGCGTTGCCGAGGGGTGTAGGGCAACAGCAGAATAAACTCTTCAAACGGTACGGCAGGCAAGTTAGTGATCAAATAATACGGTTCAACTGGACGCGCCTCATCGCCATACACTTCATTCGGAATCTGCCACTGGTCTTCCCGGTTGTAAAACACCTGAGGATCGGTCATGTGATAAACGAGCAACCGCTCCGATTGCAGTTTGAAGAAATCTACCGGATAGCGAAGGTGACTTCGTAAACCAGCAGGCATTGCCGTGAGCGGTTGAAAGAGGTTGGGAAAGACCTTTGACCAGGTAGCAATCATGGGATCACTGAGATCAGCGACGTAAAACGCCACCGAACCGTGATAGGCATCAATCACCACTTTGACTGAATTACGAATGTAATTGATGCCTTCAATGCCCGAATCTGAGTAGGGATAGCGATCGCTCGTGGTGTAGGCATCCACCATCCAATAAAGATAGTTTTGATCTTTCTCTACAGGGTTCTGTACCTTGGCTGCTATCAGATATGGATCGCTGTCGTAATGAAGGAACGGTGCAATGGCTCGAATGCGATCGTTAATATTGCGGCGAAACAATACCTTTGTTTCTGGCAAAAAGTCCCGTGCGAACAAGATTCGCCAATCTCGCAAGTAGATGGCAAACAAATCCCGCCGCCACCAGGAGCCAATATTGATGCCACCCTGCCCCTCGTAAACGTGGTAAGCATTATCACTTCCATTGGGGTAGTCCAACTCCCGCGTTAAGGTGCGTGTCATGACATAGGTGTTAGCAATCTCGCCATAGTAGAGACGGGGTTGCCCAATGGGTATGCTGGCACGAATAGCAGGGCTGGCAGTCGTGAGTGCGCCTGTCTCTCCTTCCGTAATATCTTTGATAAAGTATTCTGGTAAGCCGCCTGCTGCAACGGTGTTGACGGGACTGAGCGTGAACCCATAGCCGTGGGTGTAAATCAAATGGCGGTTTACCCAGGTTTGAGCTTCTTGAGGTACGGCACTGTAATCCAACTCCCGTGCTGCAATAAGCACTTGTCGTTGCTCTGTAGGCACAGCAGGGGTGGCAGGCGATCGCGGTAGCACATTGGTTTGGAGGGTGTAGCGATCGAGGTCAGCGTTTGGAAAGCGGTAGTAGGGGCGAATCTGCTGCAATTGGCGATTGGTTTCTAGCAACGGTCGCTGATCCCACAAACGAATGTTGCGGATGGTTAGCGCGTTTGCCGCCATATCTTTTTCTGTGAGTTGCCCCTGGGGATTAAAGTTGCTGGCCTCAACCACATCTAGATCAAACGCCTGTCGGGTGTACGCAATCGTGCGTGCAATGAAGGGTCGTTCCCGCGCCAATTCGTTGGGTTGCACAACCAAATGCTGTACGACTTCGGGCATGATTAGACTGGCAACGATCAGCACACCAAACAGCCCTAAGCTTAGTTGGCTCCACTGCTGATGTGGTGCTTTCGGCTGCCAAAACACGGTTTGCCACAAAAGGTAGCCTGCGATAGCTAAAGCCGAGAGGCTCAACCCAACGTAGAAAGGTAGTTGTACCGCCACATCGGTATAGCTAGCCCCAAAGGAGACGCCACGCGGAGAGTAGAGTAGTTCATAGCGCCCTAGCCAATAGCTCAACGCAATCGCTGCCATGAGTCCGCTACCCGTGCCACAGAGATGCCGTTGCTGAGCAGATGAAAAACCCGGAAAACTTCCCTGGCTGAGGCTATTACCCGATAGCAAATAGGTCAGCGCGATCGCAATAAACCCAAAAAGGAACAGTCCAAACAACCATTGCTCCAGCAATTCCCAGAAGGGTAAGGCAAAGAGGTAAAAGGCAATATCCCGCCCAAATAACGGATCGACCTTGTTGAACGTGGTGGGATGTAACCACTGCAAAACGACGGCCCATTGCTTAGAGAACAACCAACCCAGCAAAAGGCTCAGCGTCAGAGCGATCGCCCTTAACCAAACGCGAGGATTAAGAAGCAGGGCGATCGTCACACCCAATACCCCACCAAGCCACCAAACATGACCGCTCAACTGCGTGCCAATCGAGGCCAATAATCTTAGGTTGACGTGAGAGGCAACAGTGGTGGAGAGTGTCGGCCCTGACTGCCAGTAGCTTAAGGCAAGCTGTCCGTAGTGCAGCAATAGTATGCCCACAACCAGACCCAGCGCAATGACTAAGGAAAGCAGCAACGGCAGACTTAAAGCAACGGTAGTTTGAAGGGGCAAGGCAAATGAACGCTGTAACCTCACGCTGTAAGGCGGCAAAAAAGCTGGCGAATTATGATTAAGGGGTTGCTCCTGGGTCGCCGCATCAGAAACATGAGTATATTTCAACCGTTGAGCGAGAGCCAGATTTCCCAGCCAATACACTGCTGTACAAACCGACACAACGACCAGCACGATCGCTCGCACCTGGCACTTAAGCAGGAACACTGAAAGATAATTAACTTCCTGGAACCAGAGTATTTCCGCCCCAAAACGGGAGAGCAAATCGAAGCACAGCCCTACTCCCAGGAGTCCCGTAATCAGTTGAAACCGTTTCTGGATCACAGACGTTCACTAGTCAATGAGGTAGGTGCTTTTTTAACAAAACCTTTAAACAATTCCGTCTAGTCCTTATCGAAACTAGATTGCGCCCTTGCTACCACTAGGTCAATGCGTTCTCAAGGCGACGGTCAGGAATTAACCACATCACTGCAACCAAAACATACAACAAGCAAGCAGCCCACGGATTCAAAAACGAAAGCAGAATGGCTAGGGCATAAATAACCACAGACACCTTACCCTTAAAATCTTGCCCAATGGCAGTTGCTAACGTGGAATCTTTACCATGAGTGGCAATGAGCATACGGCTAAGAATAAAGTATGCGATCGCTGAGAAGAGCAGCACTATGCCATAAAGAGCTACTGGCAAAGCAGCAAAGTGGTTCTCGCCAGTCCACCCAGTCACAAAGGGAATCAGTGATAACCAAAAGAGCAAATGCAAGTTGGCCCACAAAACCTTGCCCTTCACTTGCTGTACCGCCTGAAACAGGTGATGGTGATTATTCCAATAGATACCTAAATAAATAAAACTCAGAACATAGCTCAGAAAGATCGGCACTAGCGGCTTTAGCGCAGCCAAATTAGTTTCATGGGGCACTTTTAGCTCCAGCACCATGATGGTGATGAGAATGGCAATGACACCATCGCTAAACGCTTCTAACCGACCTTTATCCATTTTGTCCAGGCTCCTTTTCTGCTGAATCAACGCAGGTTCGGACATTTCTTAGATTACCGCATCCCCTACGATCGATAGCAAAGACGCTCCACCAATCCAACCACTTACGAGAACGGTTTAGACAGAATACTGGCCTAGCATTAGCAATCGCCCGCTAAATCATCGTAGACAAACACCAGGGCGCGATCGACATCAGCTCCATCCTCAACCAGGGCACAGAGTTTGTCACCACAGTACCGATTCAGCAAGAGGGTTCACGCAAGCCTATTCAAACGCTCCAGGCAAGCAGAAACGACCCGGCTATATAGGCAAATGCCTCGACCAGACCGGCTCCGAGATTAGGGGTCGCTTGATTAACAATTTCGTCTGAGATTTTTACCCCTGGCACCAGCACGACATCTGCAAGCCAGCGGATCAACGCCAGGGCAAGCAGGCAAAAGCCCAACACCACAAGATATTGGGTAAAACTCTCAGCCCAGTTTTGAAAGTCTGGCGTAAACGCAACCCGCACAATATTGCCTGTGGCAATTAGCAATCCAGCCAGCGCCACACCGGCTGCCGGATTGTTGCGTTTGCAGATCTCCCGAAACACGCTGTATTGGGTCACGCGAGGATAAAGGGCACTCACCAGCACCAACACACCCAGGCCCATGCACCAGCACACCAACCCGACAATCCAGGTGCCACTTTGACCACCGAGGGCCGCACTCAAAATTAAGCCATTGGCGATATGTACACCAGCCTCAGCAGAGGCCGCCCCTACATTCTGTTCCTCAACCACTTCACGGGCACAGTCACAGCGTCGGAGAATCAACCGATCGCCCACCCAGGCACCGACTAGCATCAGCAGAATTACGCTCGCACCATAGCTTGCCAGGTAGATTAAATGATCAAGCCACATAACGCGCTCTTTATCTAGCACACCCGCCAACGCCAGGATGATGCCAAAGTTGTAGCCCACCAACGCGATCGCGACTGCTGAATTGTCCCGCACAAACAGCTCAAGGTTCAGATCCAGACGTCGGAATATTTTTTGGTAGGCTAACTGCCCTAGCCAAAAGACACCAAACCCAATCACTAGCTCAGTGATTACTAATCCAATGCTAGGGATGCTGTTAAGCAGTACAGAGGTCATAGAATTTTTAGTTGTTGGTTGTTGGTTGTCAGCAGTCGGTGTCAGGGTTAGTGCAAACCTTAAAGCGTCATGCTTTAACTTTCTTTTCCCAATCGCTTGTATAGCCCAATCAGGGTATCTGCTAGCTGGTTATAAAAGAAGTAATCATAAGCGCCGATCGTGGTGACGGGTGCGCCTCCAAACTGTCGTTTGAACTGTGAGAATTTGGCGTAGTTATGCTTTGGGTTACGGGTGTAGCCGTAGAAATCGTAAAGGCTACAGCCTTTTGTTTTAGCGCGTTGCATCGCTGCCCAGTGAAGACCATAGCTTGCCATGACGTGAGCATGACGATCAGTACGTCCACCGTACAGGTATGTGGCACGCTTTCCCCAATACACAATCAGGACGGTTACCAGTACTTCGTTTTGCCAAGTGGCCCAACCAATTTCTGCCATATTTGCGGCAAAAAGCGTCTGACAAAGATTAATAAAGAAGCTATAAGGCTCACCAAAAAACTGTTGTCGCTGTGCCGTTTCCCAGAACAGATTATAGAACACAGGAATGGCTTGGGCATCAGTTGTAAAGTGTGTGGTAACTCCATGCCGTTGGCTCAGCCGAATGTTGTATCGACCTTTAGGCTTCATGGCTGCCAGAATTTTAGCTATCGCGGGACATAGATCAATTAAGAGTGTTTCTGATGGTAAGAGTTCAACTGGGGCGCGTACAAAGCCATCAAGATCCATCAATTTTTCTAACCACAACGGCTCAAAACGGAGCGCGATCGCGCCTACTTTTTTTGCCAACACTCTTGCCTGTTCTACAAGCAGTTGCATTCCTGCTTGCTCAAACCCTGGTAAAAAGCAAGGAGCACCTGGAGCGACTAACATATTGGCATTATGTTCACAGGGATAGTAATAAAAACAGCAGCCTCCAACTAAGTTATTTTCAGCAAAAAGACCATAGCGAAAGCTTTGATAGCCTTCTAATTGCTTAAAGTCTGCCCATGCCCATGCTTGCATAAAACATCCCACTGGTGACGCTTGCATAAAGGCATCCCACTGAGCGCGATCGTTCAACGTCAGTAGGCGGATCTCTAGTGTGGTTGAACGTTCAAAAAGCACGGTTCATTGGGCTGGCGCTAAAGATTCAGTTAACATCGCTTTAATCATCGGAACGCTTGTAGAGATTCCAGAGCCAAATGCCCCCAATCATCATTGTCCAAAAGCCAAGCCAGCCAAAGTTCTCCTCGCCCGAATCGCCATCATAGCTAGAATAGCTTCCTGAAGAGCCAGAATACCCTTTAGCAAAGACAATATCCGGTGTTGCAATATTTGCCATCAAAATTGTGACAGAAAGGAGGGTGATCAGTTCGGCTGTGTGTTCTGAAATGTAAGTCACGGGTTGTCCTGTGCGCATTTTCTCTGCAAGTTGTTTGAGTTCACGCACAAGTTGAGGGGGTAATTCTTGCGCGCGTTCCAGCAAACTGGCTAAAAGCTGATTGAGGTTTACTTCTTCTAACAACGCTCTGAGATAACTGAGCCATTCTGTCGTCATCTGCGGACTGTGATAACGATGCTGAACTGGCATGAGTTCAACGTTTTGGGCAGGCTGAAGGAGATTCTTTGCTTGATGATTCTTTGCTTGATGCAAGTGGCCTAGCCACATGGTTGCAATGGCATCTAATTGCAGTAAATCATCAGTGCCGATCGCACCAGTGCCAGGTTCTTCTAGATCTAAAAAATCGATAGGTTGCGGCTTTGGATCATCGATCGTCGTTGCCGCTAATTGCGATCGAGGATTCAACAAGTAGTAAAAAAGTTGCGGACAATCGAGCGTATGTATCTTTGGAACGTGGCGAAGCTGGGCGATCGCAGCAGGAATTTGCAAGGCGTGTTGCCAGTTATGGGAATGCAGGGCCTTTAGCTTTTCGGGTAGGTCAATGGTTTCGACTTCCGATCGCGTGATGGATCGTGCCGAGGCCAGAAAGAATCCCCAATCACCATAGCCGTGTTCTCGAAACGATGGAATGGCAACTTGTAGAGGTTTTGCCCATAGTCCAGCCGCTAATAAGGTTTGGTAGAGACACCAAAAACCCAACGTGCGCTGTTCGGGCGATACAGCGTTCGTACTCATGATGCCACCAGGGTGGAGGGTACGCTGCACTTGCTGAAACCACTCGTAGCTGTAGATTTTGGTATCCTCTGATCGGCTCGGAAAGGTGAAATCGCAAATGACCACGTGATAGCAAGCATCGGGCACGTTTGCCACAAACTCAAACGCTTCTTGGGTCAAAACGGTGAGACGATTCCCGCCTGAAGCTGTTTCCGATGGGCTGAGCAAACTGCCTTGATTGTAGGGTTGAAAGACGGTTCGACCGAGTTCTAGTACGTCCGCGTCGTAGTCCACCAGAGTTACATCGCTCACTTCATGAAACCGAAGGATATCACGGGCAGCCAAACCATCGCCACCACCACACAGGAGGACACGCAAAAGCGTATTTGGGAAACGCTGGACAGCAAGGGCGATCGCAGGCACCACTAAGTATTCGTGATAAATCGCTTCATCTGCCGTGTCAAACTGCAAATCACCATTGATATAAAAGGCAAGACCGTTGGAGTGATGTTCGATGAAGAGAGAGGTCATTGAGGGAGAAGTTTTGAGTTTTAAGTTTTGAGTTAGAACATCAGTTTTTACAGTGAGTTCAGTGGGTGAAAGCGGGTTTTTGGTGAGTAGGCGTTATTCACCAAAAGCTGACTGTTGATAGCTGAGAAGGGCCATGGTTGTTTTATTTGAACCTTGCCGTCACGCCTCGCTCCTGACTGCTCACTCCATTTAGATGCCGGAAAGCATTAAAAAGAAGCCGACGATCGTCACAATCCAGGCAATCAAGATTTCGCGACTTCGAGCGTCACGCTTTTTGAAGGCTGCATAGGCAGCCAGATCAACACTTCTTTCGGCGTTTTGTCCACTGAGAAAGGCCTGACGATCGCCAGACTGAATCTCGGTAAAGTCAGTGGGTTGCACCACACGGGTGGAGTAAACGGCTAGAGTACCGTCGCTCCAGGCTTCTAGGGCCAGGTTCCAGAGATGGGCACTATCCCAGTAGTCCCAGGTAATGCGGTGGCCGAGCGTGCCGTCTGATTCGTAGTCGCCCTCGGTTTGAGATTCAAACGCATAAACGCGATTGAAGAGTTGCAGTTCTGGGTACGGAGTCGCGTGCGATCGCATATCATTCCCCACAGTCGTCAGGCGATCGCGGGACGTTTTGGGATCAAGGAGTGTAGGATACCGCAGTTCTTCGGCGAGATACCAATGAACGAGAGTTTCTGGATTTTGCGGATCGACTTCACGCAGTAGATAGTATGCTTTGCTGGTACTGGATTTCAACAGCCACTCTTCGGTTTCATAGCTGTTGGCATCGGTATAGGTGCTGTAGTCCTGCACTACCCACTGGACACCGTGGTATTTTAGTTGGCTGCCTTCTCGCAAATCGCGTAGTTGGGTTTCAGATAGCCCTGCTGTCATGGAATGCTGTCTCAAGGAGAATCTAGAGTCTGAGTTCTAACTTAAGTTGCTCTGCTCAAAACGCAGCCCGCATCACTCAAAACTTTACTTAATCTGATATCTTTCACCAGTACAGCCGAATTACTTCCCTTCAGAGCCAATCGATAGGAGAAAAGGGCATGAAGTAGCAAAAACTCCAAGGACAGTAGAAACTATTCTGGTGCACGTCTAGGCCCCAGTCTACAGCCTGCTTGCTTTGCTGTCGACAGTCTACTAGCGCAATCACTCTACTAGCGCGATAGTCTGCCAGCATTGTTGGGATTGTTTCTCAAAGCTCAGGCATCCCTTGTCTCAACACAGCCCACTCAAACCCCCCGGTGCTCTCAGCCGTTTGCTTAATCACGATGATTCACAACGTTTTGATCTGTGGCAAGCTGGGCAGTTTATTGCGGCATCTCAACGCAGCCTTTGGTTTATCTTTTAGCAGACTAGTGCCGATCTCCGTAAAGACTGCAATCTGAAGTCCTTGCGTAGACGCTAGTAGGAACCTCCGTTCTGTTTAACCCGCACGCAAGCTGTATTAAGAAAACCAGTGTTTTTATACGTTTCAGTTATAGATCCCATCATCCTGTGAACTCTAGAAATAGAACCTAACCGCTTTGTAACCCAACAGGTTAAGGGTTGAGATAGTTTTAGGATGCAAGA
This sequence comes from Stenomitos rutilans, assembly GCF_059505485.1. Classification (NCBI taxonomy): domain Bacteria; kingdom Bacillati; phylum Cyanobacteriota; class Cyanophyceae; order Leptolyngbyales; family Leptolyngbyaceae; genus Stenomitos; species Stenomitos rutilans. The sequence continues at coordinate 157,375 of NZ_JCACKR010000139.1, read as the reverse complement.
CAATGAAAGCAAAGTTTGTATGTCCCTGTTGCTCCTACTCACTACTCTGCCAAGTGCAAGCTGGGAAGTTGGGCTGGTTCTGCATGCACTGCCACCAAGCGTTTCCTTACGGCATTGATGAACCTGCTCATACAACCCGAATGCAAACACCTCCTACGTCTCAAGAGCGTCCAACACCTCAAGAATCTCAAACAAACGAGGCAAGTTGGCAACGCTTGAAGCTAATTACTGATCAGATTCGCGATCGCTTAGACGATGATCAAATCCTGCAAGTGATTGTCAGGGAGTTAAGCACAATGCCAACCATCATGAATTGTGGGGTCATCTTATATGATTCTAACCAAAAACGATGGAACGCCCGCTATACTTACGCAGCGCCATCAGCTTCAGAACAACGCTTTACTCAATCCATCCATGAGTATTTGGAAGCAAAGAGCCTTATTCACTTACAGCGTCTCTTCCTTTTGTGCCCACTCGGCCATAGTACGCATTCATCTAATCCATCTTCCTATCAACCGCTAGAAATCCTTGTTTCATCGATCGTGATGGATAGCGCTCTGAATACTACTGGTCAGGCAATCGTCGGTATCCTTTGGTTAAGCAAATTAGCGAATTGTGAGACAGGCTTTAGTAGCACCGAAATGCACTTAGTAGAGCAAGTAACAACGCAATATACGATCGCTCTGCAACAACAGCACCTATTGCAAGCAGTTCAAACCCAAGTTGACCAAGTTGAAAAACTCAACCAACTGAGAGATAGCTTTCTCAATACGGTCTCTCACGAACTGCGAACCCCCTTAGCTAACATGAAATTAGGGCTAGCCATGTTGGAGATTGCACTCAACGGCGATGATCAGCAGCTGCATGGGCAACCCGCAAGTGCAGCTTATTATCTCAAACTTGTGCAAGATGCTTGTGAACAAGAAATTCATCTCGTTAATGATCTCCTTTTGCTCCAGCAGCTTGAAGCTGGCATTTATCCACTTTTACCGAATGCCATCCTGGTACAAGATTGGTTGAGCGAAATCGTCCAAAGCTTTGAGTCCAAAGCTCTAGAGCAGCGTCAGCACTTAGAGCTTCATTTTAGTGATGATCTGCCACGGCTCGTTTGTGATCTGATTCTCCTCGATCGTGTGCTGCGAGGGCTATTAACAAATGCGTGCAAATTTACTCCAGCCGATGGCAAAATTACAGTATCGGCGCAAGTGGTCTTGGGTACCATCCAAATTAGCGTCGTTAACTCAGGTCTTGAAATTCCTGCAACCGAGCTTGAGCATGTGTTTGACAAGTTTTATCGGGTGCCCATAAACGACTCCTGGCAGCATCAAGGCACAGGATTGGGACTAGCCCTCATTAAAGGGTTGATGACTCATTTAGGTGGTTCCATTCGGGTCAGCAGCACCAATCATCAGGTTTGCTTTGTTGTGGAGTTATCCCAGACCCAATGCGTACGTGAGGTGGCTGAGCACGATCGCTTGATGGGTTACGTGGCTTACTACCTCAGCCGTGGCAAAACCATCATCAGCCCTACCTATGGAGCGTTAACCTTTACTGGCCTTGTGTACAACTACTGGGGTTACCATCAAGACTTTTTAAGCTTTTGGCAACAACTTCAGCAACGCAGAGATTTTGGTTATCTTTATCTTGAAAAAGATGCCTTTTCCTTTCATCAGTTTCTAGACGGTAACTATACCGTCAGTAAGTGTGCTCGCTGCTGCTTACCCATCCCAAATCCAGCCGGAAAAGCCTACACAACACCCAGTTGTACCCGTTGCGACGACCCGTTGCTCAATGAGCTGATTGCCCCGCTAGGCGCGATCGCGATCGAGGCCAGCGTTCAGCCCCCATTGACGTATATCATCGTGGTCGGACAATTACCCCCTCACGTAGAAGAGCTTCAGCAATGGTTTAAGCTCAATGGGTTTGAAGTCTCGTTTGTAGCCCATCCTGATGAAATGACGTTAGATTTTCTACCAGAGGCAGTAGAGTTAATCCTACTGCTTGAAGACCTCTCAGAATCGCAGGCTCAAAGTTGGGTGCAAACCCTGCGTCGCTACACTCAGCTTCGACATACACCCATCATTGCACTCAGTGCTAAAGCGGGCTGTGGACAAACCTGGATGGATGGATTCTTGAGCCTTGAGGATTACCTGATTACCCCGATGAATGGTAATCATCTAGCTCACCATCTACAGCAGTTGACTGAGCGAGGCCAAGTCACTAACGCACCCTGTTGGTTTCCCATTTATGGCTGACGTCCAGCATGAGCTAAAACGGTACTCAGTGCTTTAGAGTTGCAAGCTAAGAGGTAACGGCTTCACACAGTTTGGCTAAGCGTCACTAGAGAGAACACATCTACAGACTACGAGACTCTAGCCCGTGAAGACGGTTTCATCCGCGAAGCTTGTCCCCGCAAAACTTGCTCGCGCAGAAAGCGATCGGCAATTTTAGAGCGCTGTTGCCAATCTGATTTAAGTGGATTATCAAACCGTCCTGGGCTAAGTAGACTGGTGATTTCTTCCCACAGCGAGCGATCGGCTGTATGCAAGTCAACTAGCATCAAGCCTACTCCCAGCAAGAGCAGCGTAACCCCTAGCACAAATAATCCCAGCGAGAGGGGCACGAGCCATTCCAAGTTGACTAACGCCCTCACGGCAAGCGCCAAGGTACTGGCGATCGCACACAGTAGCGCATAAGCATTCGCTAGCACACCATAGCGAATGACTTGATAGCGATACTGAAGCTGGCGCAGAAACTTCTTCGCTTGCAAAAGCCGACTCGTTGAGCGATCGCCTCTCGAAGTATCGCTCCGACCCTCGTTGCTAATGCTCAGCAGCTCAACACACTGTCGATTGGCCGCATGCAACTGTTCCTCAAGAGCCGTTTGGCGCAGATTGATGCGATTTAGCAGCAGCGTACAAGCGAACGCCATTAACACCGAGTTTAGAATTAGCTGTATCAACTGGGTTGTTTGCTCAACGCTCATTGGGTTCTCCCTCAGACGTGCAGGCAGTGTAGGCAAATGATACGGGTTGTTGACCCAGACCGCAATCAATAGTCATCAATATACCAGATTATTTAGTACATTTGAACCATAAATTGTCGTTTGTGAAGCCAAACAGCACATTGTGTCGCTGCACTAGGTAAGCGCCAGAGTCGCAAGAGCTATGCCAAGTCATGGTCCTGCGATCGCCTGTCTCTAATATCAACCTGTTGAGGGTGATTGCGCTTGCGGAGTTGAACGATACCATAACCCAAAAACACTACCAACCAAGACAACCTTGAGCAAAATGGCACGTCTAGTCAACTGGTCATTCTGCTTTACGGGTATATATACCTATACCTCTCAGAGAACACATTTCCCTAGTGATTCACAAGCAAGGCTACTGGAAAATGTTGCAGCGCTTCACCAACCGCGATCGCGCCTTTGCCCTCCATGACCTGGGTTGTAATGATATTTGTCCATGTAGACGGAAAATCGCTTGGCAGCGAAATGTGAGTATCTTGCCAGAGCGCATTACCAAACGGACGCTCTCCCGGCTGCACCAGACGGGTGAAAAAACGAGGTGCGATCGCGATCGCAACCTGCCCTTCAAAGACTCTTGCAAACGCAATAATGTGGTCTTGCAATGCGCCAGTGATGTCCAACGGCTTATAGTCCCCGCTGTAGAACAAGTTTGCAAACGTTTTTCTGGTTTGTAGCAACTGATAGGTCAAAAAGAGCTTGATATCACCGTTTGCTTTCGTGGTCAAAAGCTCATCAATTAGAGCTAACGGATCACCTGCTAGCTGATCTTTAATCTGATCCAGTGCTTTGATTCGTTGCTCATAGATCACAGGACGACGATTATCTGGATCCACAAAACTCAGGTTCCAAAACTCATCCCCCTGGTACAAGTCAGGAACACCAGGAGCCGTATTTTTGATTAACACTTGAGACAACGAGTTCAAAATGCCGTATTCGGCAATCTGTTGCTGAAAGGGTTTGAACTGACCGAGAAAATCAGCGCTTTCGGAGGATGTAAGCAGCGCTTCAACAAATGCACTAAAACCATTTTCGTAATCACTATCAGGCCGTAACCAGGCTGTATGCACTTTGGCTTCTCGCACTGCTTTAATGACGTAATCTTTTGTGCGATCGACAAACTCAGTAAACTCTGCCTCGTCGAATGGAAATGATCCTACTAACGTTTGATAAAGAAAGTATTCATCATTGCGATCGGGAATCGTTCTACCACCCGATCGCACCTTTTTGCTAAAGTTTAACTCTGCCCATTGTTTCACTTGATTGGCCCATTCATCTGGTATCTCTGACAGCACATTCAAGCGTGCTCTCACATCCTCTCCTCGCTTTGTATCGTGCGTAGAAGTTGTGTTCATTGAATGTAGCCAGTGCGCTACTTTATGTTGGTTAAACTGATGAAATTCTACTGGGCTAAGGCCAAATTTACTAGGGTTGCCGCCCACTTCATTTAGTGATAGCAGGCGATTGTATACGTAAAGTAGCGTATCTTCAATCCCTTTCGCCATCAACGGCCCAGTCAACTGCTGCATTCGCATCACGAAGTGTAATCGTTCAACTTTCTGCTCGTCCGTTAAGTAATCCTCATCCTTACGCAACAGAATAGACTCAATATATTCAAGTTCTCTTAAGAGTAGGGGAAGTTGTGGTTTTGCAGCCGCGATCGCCTCTTGAATGACATGCTGATCCGTCTCACTTACACTATCAGAGGCAATATACGTTCGGTATACCGGAAAGAGCGCTAAAATTTCGCTCAAGGCTCGTTTCAAACCGTAGGCCGTAAAGTCTCCACCATAGCGCGTTTGCCCTGCAATTCGCTTCAAACGCTGGGCAAGGTTCTCTACGTCACCAGCTAAATTTTTCTCAACAATGAGTCCTTTTTTTTCAACAGCTAAGCGATCGTAAGTCGCTGTTACACCTGTAAAAGTCGTGTAGAACTGATCAAACGCGCCTTCATTAGCGGTATCACAAAACAGCCCATTCACATAGTTTAGAAACTCGTAACCACTAGTTCCTTCTATCGGCCAATCATCAGGTAATGCTTCTGTTGCCTCTAAAATCTTTTCAACTGTGATGTAAACGTCACCGACTTTCTCACGGAGCCGCTCCAGGTATTCGGCTGGATGATACAGCCCATCGATATGATCAATGCGTAACCCTGTAAACGTCTCCTGCTCAACCAGTTGAGCAATTAAGGAGTGCGTTTTGTGAAAGACCTTAACTTCTTCAACCTTGACTGAAATCAATTCATTGACCGTAAAGAAACGGCGATAATTAATTTCTTCAGCTCCCACTTTCCAAAAGGAGAGACGGTAAAACTGTTCACCAAGCAAGTTGTCTAAAAGGTTAAAGCTTTCTGGTTTACCAGGTTCACCGTTAAACGACTCTACATTGGCAGCAAAAAATTCTTTTACAGCCTCATTTTGCTCATACAACTCCCAAAGCAACCCTTTCACAAAGATAATCTGATCGTAGCGCTCTCGTCCCCTGGCTTCAGCTGGAAGATTTTTAATTAGATAGAGAATGCCTAAAAGTTTGACAAAATCTGGATGCCGCCGACCCAGTGACTTTGTTAAATGCCCCAAATTATGGGTAATAAACCGTGCATAGGATTCAATCCGAACAGGTAACCGTAACCTGTAATAGTTGACGCTTAAACCAGCTTCGTCATAAGCAAGCTGAATTTCGCCTCGCTCTAAACAGTTTCCATAAAAATCACCTAACAGTGGTGCTAAAACCCGCTCTCGAATGTCTTCATATAGATGATTCCAATCAATATCAAAATAATCAAAGCTATCGGAATCTGCTCCATTTTCCAGCACATCCATGAGCCACAAATTTTGGCTGTCATAAGCCATATGGTTGGGCACAATGTCTTGTAACCAGCCCATTTTTTGCTGTTTGAGAGCACTCACCAACGCGTCAAAATCTGCTTGCGTCCCTAATTCTGGATTCAACTGTGTGGGATCAACGACATCATAGCCATGACTGCTATCTGCCCTTGCTTTGAAAATGGGAGAAGCATAGAGATCAGAAATCCCTAACGCCGCCAAGTAAGGCACGATCGCCGCCGCCGCTGCAAAGTCATACTCTTTACGAAACTGAATACGGTACGTTGACACTGGAATTCTCATACATTTTGCTCTTTAGTAAACACCTTTAATCAATAACTTGTCCAACATTAATTGATCGTACCTGAAAGGATGTCTGAGACGTTGCGATCGCCTTCGTGGGAGTGTGGCCTACGGCAAACCAGCCCCTTAGTCCTCGAAACATTGTTGCCCGCATCCTGACAGCTCTTGGCTATGAGCTATACCTTCTAAGACATTCTCTCAGCCTGGTAAAGAGCAAAGCTGACGGCCGGAATGGTTATTGCCTGACCAAAGACTAATTCATTTGGTAGATGAGCGCCTGAACCTAGCCACGCTTCATCAGCAGAATCGAGCCTTTTTTGCCAATCACCCTTGGGAATTTTGGGCGTGAAGCTAACATCATTTTGGCTGAAGTTGAGCAAGCAAAAGATTTGACTTTCAGCAGACCACCGATGCAGTAGAAGCAGTTTCTCATCCTCTAGAGCAATCGCTTCTAAGTTGTGCTTATCCAGTTTTTTGAGCGCAGGAAGGGTGCGACGCAGCTCGATTAACTGCTGATAGAGATCGCGCAGAACTTTGTGCTTACCTTCATGACGAGTTTCCCAGCGCAACTGCGATCGGTGAAACGTTTCCTCACTTTGAGGATCAACGTATTCTCCTTCCAAATGAAAGTGGGCAAATTCTCGTTTTCTGCCCGCCCTTACCGCTTCTACCAGATTGGGATCAGTATGGCTAACAAAATAAAGAAAGGGCGCATCTTCACCGTATTCTTCACCCATAAACAAGAGCGGGACGTTGGGCGACAACAGCAGAACGGCGGCTCCAAGTTTGAGCGCGTCGAAAGACACTAAATGAGTGAGTCGATCGCCCAACATGCGGTTGCCAATTTGGTCGTGGTTTTGAATACACACCACAAGCTGTTGACCCGGTAACGCGCTGGAATCACTGCCGTGCCAGCGTTCGCGGAACGGTGAATAGTCCCAGGAGAAAACAAACCCTTCCTTTATGGCCTTTGCCATCTGAGCGCAGGTGCCGTAATCCTGGTAGTAGCCAATCTGCTCACCCGTCAGCAGCGTATGAGCACAGTGATGAAAGCCATCATTCCACTGAGCGTCCAGACCATAGCCACCGGCTTCAATGGGGCGAAGCAGACGGACATCATTGACATCATTTTCGGCAACCAGATAGAATTTGCGCTGCTTTTGAGAAAGCTCGGCAACATGTTCGGCTAATTCCTGGAGGAAATGCTTGGCGGTCAAATCAATGATGTGATCAGTGGCGTCTAGCCGCAGCATGTCGATGTGGTACGTCTCAAACCAATACAGCGCGTTTTGTAGAAAGTACTGGCGTATTGGGTAGCTTTGTGCGCCATCAAAGTTCAGCGCACTGCCCCAGATACCGTTATATTTGTTGGTGAAGTAGGGGCCATAATCGCTGAAATAGCTGCCCTCTGGCCCAAAGTGGTTGTAAACCACATCCAGGACGATCGCCACTCCCTGCTGATGGCATGCATCGACCAACTGCTTTAAGCCCTCAGGGCCACCGTAAGAATTCTGCACGGCGTAGGGATACACCCCGTCATAGCCCCAGTTGCGATTACCCGGAAATTGAGCAACCGGCATCAGCTCGATCGCGTTCACACCCAGCGACTTTAACTCAGGCAAGCGGGGAATAATGGCCTCAAAGGTGCCCTCTGGTGTAAAAGTGCCTGTGTGCAGTTCATAAATAATGAACTCTTCTAGCGGAATGTTTGACCACTGAGCATCTGACCATTGAAAGGTCGAGTGATCAATGACTTGCGAAGGGCCATGCACGCCATCCGGTTGAAACTGGGAAGCCGGATCGGGCCGCTCAAGGTCTTCATCCAACTGGTAAAAATATTGCGTTCCAGAGGTAACCCCGTCTGCTATCACTTGCCAGTAGCCGGAACCCACAGATTGCATGGGAAGCGAACGACCATTTGGAGAGATGATATTAACGGCAACCTGCTGATGCAACGGTGCCCACACGGTAAAGCGGCAGCGATCGTGACCCAAAAAGAATGCCCCAACATCCATAGAATCCCTGCCCCATCGTTCCATACGTTTGCAGGGAGTATATGCTTCTCAAGGCGCTGGTGAAACCTTCCTTAAAGCTGATTTTGCGCACTGGCTCAAAGGTCTGATGTTGCAGATTTCAGCGTCAGGCGGCTGGCCTGCAAAAGAAAGAGCGGCTGGTCTGCAAAAGAAAGACGGGCGGATTGCTAACAGGCTTTTAAGGTCAGCCAGTTGCTTCAATCCGCCCGATGAGGCTTAGTCTAGTGCGTTGTTTTCACGTGGCACTAAGAGCTATACGCACCAACAGCGCGATCGGATTCATTGACGTACAGAATTGTTGGTGTTGAAGGTATGAAGCCGTGACAGCAAACAGGAATTGGGTTCCTGCAATGGTCGGCGATTGAAAGTGTGAATCTGCACAGGTAAAAAGCGGCTCTGCTTGGAGAAGCGGTTTCAGTGAAAAAGACGCCTATCTCGTAGCGAGTGAGCGGCCAGTAGATTTGAGCTATTGCTTGAGAATCAGCACACGACGCTTCTGGGCGATCAAGCGCAAAAAATAAGCTAATGCAGCAGCAGAAAGCGACTGAATTTTTCCAGCTATCTAGAAGCGAGGAGCTAATGGAGATGACTACCATCCAATGCGGCAAAGGACGAACGAAGCATTTTGCCGAGCTTTTAGCACCAATCGGTACAATGGAGGCGAAGTGCCGCTTTAGGTTCGCTGCATGACCGCCAGCCCGGATTTTTGGAAAAAGCTTTACACTGCCTTTGATCCGTTTCGACCATTGCCCGCGAATGATCCGGCCTGGGTGGATTGTGCATCGGTGCGAGGCGAGGAGGATATTCTGCAAGGGCTGGGGCTAGAGATTGCCCGATCGGAGAAAGTGACCTGCCAACTCTATGCGGGTCATCGGGGCGCGGGCAAATCTACCGAATTGCTGCGGCTTCAGGATGACTTACAACGCCAGGGCTTTCGGGTGGTCTATTTTGCTGCCGATGATGGTGATTTAGAACCCGAAAATACCGAATACAGCGATATTTTGCTGGCCTGTGCGCGGCAACTGATTAGCAAACTGCGATCGCAGCCTGGACAGGATGACAAATTTCGAGAGTGGGTGAATCGCCTGCTGCGAGATCTGCGAGATTTGGGGGTGACGGAGCTATCGCTGGATGAGTTGAGTTATGAGACACCCGAAACACCGCTGGGGAAAGTCTCTACCACGATTAAAACCAATGTCAGCAAGCAACAGGTGATTCGCCGTCAGGTGGAACAACAGGCAGAATCACTGATTGATATTTTGAATGACTTTATTGGCAAAGCGTTAGGTGATCGCAAGCCTCAAGAGCTAGTGCTGATGGTGGATAATCTCGATCGCATTATCGAACGGCGCGACAGTGACAATCAGCCAAGCAATTACGAGCAAATTTTTGTCAACCATAGCGATCAATTGCGGGCGCTCAACTGCCATGTGATTTATACCGTGCCGATTTCCCTTGCCTATTCGGTGCATTTGACGGCAATGGAGGAGCGCTATAAGCCAGTAGAAGTGCTGCCGATGATTATGCTCAAAACACCAGAGGGGGAGATCAGTGAAACTGGAATGCTAAAGCTGAAGGAATTGATTCGCCAGCGGTTTCGGTTTGCCCAATCGGGGGTGGAACTGGAAGCGGCATTTGAGTCGGCGGAGGCATTAGATAAGCTGTGTGAAATGAGTGGTGGGCACGTTCGCAACTTGATGAATTTGATGAAGGCGGCGTTGCAGAACACGCGGGAGTTACCGATTTCAACCCGATCGGTGCAGCGGGCAATTTCGGAACTGCGAGATACCTACCGGAAAGTGATTGACGGACACGAATGGGAAGCGTTGGTGCGGGTGTCTCAAGAGAAGCTCATCACCGAGAATGACGATCAATTTCGCAGTTTGCTGTTTCGCCGCTGCATCTTAGAATATCGCTACATTGATGGCGAGGGCGAGGTGCAGGTTTGGCATGATGTGCATCCGCTGGTACGTGGGTTGGATGGGTTTAAGCGGGCGTTAGAGCGGCATGAGCACGGGAGCCAAAGGAGCGAGTGAAATGGTAGCGACTGGGGAAATCAACTGGGATGAGGATGTGGTTGCTGACCCGGCAGAGTCCTATGAATCGCTGGAGCGATCGCTCCAGCGCACGGAAGGGTTCGGCTTATTCTTTGTCCGCTGTGTACCGGGCGATCAGGCGGATTTGGTGCAGCGCCTCCAAGCAGATTTGCCCACGTTACACATGCAGCGGTTAGTGCTGAACGAAGAACTGGTCGATGGCAACCTGTACCAGCGGGTAGCGACGCTGCCCGATATGGCTGAAATCAACGTGCTATTTATTTCTGGGTTAGAAAAGTCCTTAGACCCTTACGTTAAGTCGGGCTATGGCGGTCAGGGTGACTACTACAAACTTGACACGGTGCCCCGCGTGTTGGGGCATTTGAATTTGCAGCGAGAGCGCTTTCGGGATGATTTTCCGTTCTGTTTGGTGTTCTTTCTGTCTGCCTTTGGCATTAAATACATTGCGCGTCGGGCACCCGATTTCTTTGACTGGCGATCGGGCATCTTTGAGTTTGTCCCCGATTCCGAAACCGTTGGCAAATTGACGCAGGAACTCCAGGGAGACTATCAGGAGTATCTAACCTGGAGCCATTCGCAACGCATGGATCGCATCCGCGAGATTCAAGGCATCCTGGAAGAAGATCAACAGACTCCAGCGCAGCAAGCCAGTTTGTGGTTTGAAAAAGGTAATATTCTCTTTGCTGATGAAAACTATGAAGTGGCGATCGCCAGCTATGACAAAGCGATTGAGGTCAAACCAGACGATGATAAAGCCTGGCTCTACCGAGGTCATGTGCTGTCTGACTTAAAGCGCTATGAGGAGGCAATTGCTAGCTACGATAAAGCGATTGAGATCGAACCGGACTACTACGAAGCCTGGAACGCACGTGGAATTACGCTACATGATTTAGGACGTTATGAGGAAGCCGTTATTAACTATGATCGAGCACTTAAGCTAAAGTCAAATTTGGGCTATGTTTGGCGTAATCGGGGACAAGCGCTCAGCGCACTAAAAAATTATGAAGAAGCAGTCTCTAACTTTAACAAAGCTCTGAGAATTAAACCTGATGACAATTATGCTTGGCTTCTCCGGGGTGATGTATTACACACCATAAAACAATATGATGATGCACTCGCTAGCTACAACAATGCTTTGAAGATTGAGCCTGACAAGTATGCTTGGCGGCGGCGAGGTCGGTTGCTGGCAGATCTAAATCAATATCAAGAGGCAATTTACAGTTTTGAAAAAGCATTGGAGATTGATTCAAGTTATATATATGCTTGGAATGATCGCGGCAGTGTTCTGAGACGTTTGAAACAAACAGAAGAAGCAGTTAAAAACTTTAATCAAGCCCTAGAGAGTGATTCTAATAACTACTATCTTTGGAGGTCACGAGGTATTGAACTTTGTAGGCTAAAAGCTTATGAAGATGCACTCACCAGCCTTGACAAGGCTTTAGAAATCAAACCGCTCAGCAATGATTATGCTGATCTTTATTATACTTGGAAGTTCAGAGGTTATGTACTCAACGGTTTAAAGCGGTATCAAGAAGCAATTATTAGTTTTGATAAAGCTCTAGCTTTTCAACTAGATAGCAATTTCTTTGACCGCTACTATGCTTTAAAGGGTCTTGGATTTGCCTTCTGGAAGTTAGGTAGATATAGTCAGGCAATTGAAAGTTTTTATCAAACTATTGTTGTAATTTATAAAACTCTTCGGAAAGCTAGGCTTAATTCGTACAAGATTTGGCTCAGAATAGGAGCCAATGTTTTATTGAAAAATCTACGATTGATACGATTTGCTTCAAGCTTAACAGCATTACTCAAGCGATGGTTCAAGCGTCAGACAATCTGTGATTTCGATGCAGCACTCAAATATAGGCCGGATGACTATGAAGCTTGGTATAACTTAGGTAATGCTCTTAGAAGGCTAGAATGCTACAGTGAGGCAGTCGCCAGCTATGATAAATCCCTAGCAATTAAGCCGCACCAGCCTGATACTTGGAGCAAGCGAGGAACTGCGCTAGTTTATTTGAGTCGCTATGAAGAAGCACTTGTCAGCTATGATGAAGCCCTTCAGACTCAGCCTGACTTTGCACCTGCATATTACAACAAAGCCTGCTGTTATGGATTGCAGAAAAACGTTGATTTAGCCATTGAAAACTTACAGCAGTCCATTATCCTGGATTCCGAGTATTGGGAGATGGCAAAAACAGACTCGGATTTTGATGGCATTCGAGACGATGAGCGGTTTCGGGCGGTGATTGGGGTATAGGGTGTGGGGTGCTGCAATCGCTATTGTCGCGTTACATCCTGCGATCGGTGTGTTGGTTCATCACATTGCAACCTTGCTAACAAACGTCGTCACGTGTCTACCAATCGCACCAACCGTTGCTAGAACCATCGGTGTGTGTCTAACAAACGTCGCTACGTGACTAAGCGCGATCGGCGTGTTTCTAACAAACATCGTCATGATTGTTAGAAATGTCATCGTGTGACTAACCACGATCGTCCTATTGCTAGGCGCGATCGCGTCGCGGCTTCGATCGCTTACGGCTCCGATGACAAAAGCAAGGGTGCGATCGCCTCTGCACTTAGCCCTGTGAGTCTGGCAACCTGTTCTACCGTCATCCCCTCTGCCAGCAAGTTGCGTGCGGTTTGTAAGAGCTGCCCCTCTGCACTGTCCGCTCGTTGGCGTTCTTGTTCTGCGCGTTGACGTTCTTGCTCTGCGCGTTGCCATTCCTGTTCTGCGCGTTGATGTTCCTGTTCTTCAGGCGTTGGCAACAGGTCTCCTTCTATCGTTGCCCAGCGCAGCCAGGTTGCATCAATTCCTTTGTAAGTGCCCTGCCAACGCTGCAAGGCTAACCCTAACGATTCACTCAGCAATTGCTCACGATCGTTGGGAACAAGGGGTTGATACCTATTTTGCTGCATTGCAAAACCAGCCCAGTCACTCGGATTAAAGGGGTCATACCAGAAGTATTCTGGCACTCGCATTTGATCTTGATAGATTAGCTTTTTCTTCGTTTTGTCAACGGCAGCAGTACTGTCTGACAGCAACTCAATCACGACATCGGGTGCTCTTTCTTCTTCCCACACAACCCAACTTTTGCGTTCCCCTTTGGGCACTCCCAACACGGCAAAAAAGTCTGGTCCTTTAAAGTCCTGGTTTCGTACCTGCGCCAGACTGTAGTAGACAAACATATTGCCCCCGACAAAGCCATCTTCTCGCTGAGCTAACCAGGGGGTGAGCACGTCGATCAGCAAGTCCATCTGGGTTTTGTGTCGCGCACTTTCCATCGGGACACCATCATCGTAGGGAAGTTCCGCTTGGGTGGGTGGAAGTTCAAGTAGGGACATCGCGTTTCACCAATAGAGGTTTCACCAGCAGGGTGGCTTGCAGCAGGTATTTCTATGGTACTGAACGGAATGCAAAAACGTTGTATTGCTGGGCGCGATCGCACCCAGCAACACAACGGTGTGACTAGCTTCGTGAGGTGGTTTTTAAGGCTTACTTAATGGTGATGGTGCCCGTGTCCATGCGAGTGCCCATGATCGTGGGAATGACCATGCCCGTGATCGTGATGCTCGCGGCTGTGGGCAAGGCTGGGATTTACTGCTAACGCTTGCTCTGCTAAGAGAGCCTCAATTTGTGGATGCGCCCACTCAGCGACCATCTTGAGAAAGTCAGAACGATCGTTGACGCATTCCATCTGCACATAGGTTACTTCAGGATGCTTGCGGCGCAGGGTATGAATGATGTGGTCTACATCCAACAGCGTTTCGTGGTTCTCAGTCGCAAAGCCGATCGGCATGAAAACGAGTGCTGTGGCACCCAGATCGATCAAGTTACTGGCAGCGAGTTCAGCGTTGGGTTGCGTCCATTCAATCAGCGGAGTCTGGTGATTCAGCCAGCCAACCGAGGTCAGAGGATAGCGGTAGATCAGCTTTTCACGCACGCGATCGTACAACGCCTGACTTTCATCAATCCCAGACGTAAAGCCTTTGGCCTTATGAGGGCAGCCGTGATTCATCAGCACAATGCCCGTTTGTGAAGGAAGGTGAGCCACTGCCAGATCGGTTTTGATCCTGTCTTCTACCAGGTTGGCAAGCAGATCGATATACTCTGGCTCGTTGTAGAACGATGGAATGTAGCGCGTGCCTTTGACCCAATGCTCAGTGCCATCTGCAAGCTTCGCCAGCGCTTTGTTAACCTGCTCGACTGCAATGCCGCTGGTAAAGATGGAATCGACCACCAGCAGCGGATAAATGAGGATTTTGTCAAATCCTTCCGCTTTGACCTCTGCCAACACCTGCTCTGGTAGAAAAGGTGCACAGAAGTTGAATGCTTTGAAGACCTTGACGCGATCGCCCCAGCGGTCTTGCAGGTATTGTTCTACACCCGCACGTTGGCGCTCAAAAATGGCGTTATGGGGCGAAATGAAATGATCGTGCTGATGACTCCACTCATGCAGGTCAAACGCGGCTAGCAGCTTTGCTAGCGGCGGATAGATCCAGGTTGGCACTGGGGCAAACTTTGCGGTCAATAGATTTAGCGCTTGCTCGTTATAGTTGGCAAAGTCTTCGTAGCTTTCCACTTCGCCATAACCCATCAAGAGAACGGCAACCCGATCGTGAGCGCTGGATTCATTGACTAGGGGCTGGAGTTTTTCAGGAGTAGCGACCACTGATACTGCCTCAACATGAATGGACTAAGCTGGGGAACGATCGCCTGAAGCTGCTATCCCAGTCATCTTTGAGACAAGAGGATAGGGCTTAGAAACGTTACCCATCATCGTCTAGCGTAACATCCCATCCGGGGGGACAGGACAAGCAATGTGTTTGAAAATGTTTAAGATGCACGAGGGGGTAGAAAGCTAAAGGCTGTAGCTTGCTTCCCAAAGGGTAGGCTGAGGGCTAGAGGCTAAAAGTAGGATGAGGGCTGAAGGCTAAAGGCTGATCGCTGGAAGCTGACCGCTGGGGGCTAAAGAATGACAGTTGTGCTTTGTCCTGGGGTGCACGATCGAGGGTTGACTCAGCAGTTTATTCAGGGTGTGCGGGAAGCCTCCAACGGCCTGGCCTTGCCGTCTAAATCACTGCTGGTGTTTCCCACAGAGCGATATCCTGCCTATTCAGGATGGCACGTGCTGCGGTTTCTCCATGAGCGAAACAGTCACAATCATCCGGATCTGAGGGTGAGTCCTCCGTTAGTGTTAATTGGGTTTAGTGCGGGCGTTGTGGGTGCCATGAGTGCGGCTCTGGTCTGGCAGGGGTGGAGGGGAACCGTTAAAGCGGTGCTGGCGATCGATGGTTGGGGTGTGCCGCTTGTCGGTGGCTTTCCGGTGCACCGCTTCAGCCATGATTGCTTTACCCATTGGAGTTCGGCTCCGCTGGGTGCTGGTGAGGACAGTTTCTATGCTGACCCTGGTGTGGCGCACCTTGAGCTTTGGCGATCGCCCCAAACGGCAGATGGCTGGTGGCTGACACCTGATGCAGCCAGACCCCCGATAGCTCTGTCAGCGGCCAATTTTCTAACTGCCCTGTTACGCCGTTACGATGAATTGTGAGGAGTAACGTGAAAGATAAGGTTGTTTATTTTCTGCTCTGCTTTGATGTGGGAACACTAAAATAGCTCAGCTTGCTGCTTTGGAGATTGGTCGCGATCGCATTCCAATCGCCACACCATCCCATTGCACATCAAGGGAGGACATCCACCTGGTTCCCAAACGCTTTTCTAGACAAAACGCTATGCTTCCAACCAATCCTTCTGATGGCGGGTTTGGTACACTCCTCAAGAATCGACCTTTTTTGGCGCTGTGGACGGCGCAAGTCTTATCGCAGGTGGCCGATAAGATCTTTTTTGTTTTTTTGATTGCGTTACTGGTCAACTATCAGCCAGCACCGGGTCTGGCAAATTCGGCCCGTTCAGCGCTGATGTTTGCCATCACCCTGCCAGCCATTATGTTTGGTTCGGCGGCGGGCATTTTTGTCGATCGCTTCGACAAACGACAAATTCTCGTCGGCTGTAATCTTCTGCGCGGCGTGTTGATTCTCGCTATGCCGCTGTTGCCCAAAGCGTTTGTTGTGCTCTTAGTCATTGGCTTTATCGAATCTACGCTAACCCAGTTTTTTGCACCAGCAGAACAGGCCGCCATTCCGCTGTTGGTGCCTCGTCAGGGATTGATGAGTGCCAATGCGCTTTTTACCACCACGTTGATGGGGTCGCTAATTGTGGGCTTTGCGATCGGCGACCCGTTGCTGACCCTGGCAAAAGCAGGGGGGCCGTTTGGGCAGGCGTTCTTAATTGGTGGGCTTTATCTCATCGGTGCGGCCATCCTGTCTTGCCTGCCCATTCACAAAAGTGGCGCTGACCCTCAGATTGTGCAAGCCCATCCCTGGAGCGACTTTAAAGCAGGGTTGTCTTACCTGAGGCAAGATCGTCTGGTGAGCAGTGCGATGGTGCAGTTGACTATTCTGTACTCTGTCTTTGCGGCTCTGACGGTGCTAACCATTAACCTGGTGGAAGAAATTGGGTTAGCGTCTACTCAGTTTGGCTTTTTGCTGGCAGCGGCGGGCATTGGCATGGTGTTTGGTGCGGCAGTGCTAGGCCACTGGGGCGATCGCCTACACCACAAGCCGCTTCCCCTGATTGGCTTTCTCATCATGGCCGCAGGGCTAACGGTGTTTACGTTCACTAGCCATCTGTGGGTAGGCTTGGGCTTGAGTGCCATGCTGGGGGTGGGCGCTTCGATGGTCGGGGTTCCCATGCAGACCCTCATTCAACGCCAAACGCCAGAGTCTATGCGCGGTAAAGTGTTTGGCTTTCAGAATAATGTGGTGAATATTGCCCTAAGCGTACCGCTGGCGATCGCGGGGCCACTCACGGATGCGGTGGGACTACGCGTTGTGCTGCTGGGCATGGGCGCGATCGTGAGTCTCGTTGGCATTTGGGCATGGCGGAGTACCCGTCATGTTCTGCAGAATGTGATCTAGAAGGCAGAAGGTAAAAGGTAGAGGGTAGAGGACTAGCAGACCACTGTCCACTACTCCTCACTGTTGAGATTAGATTTAGAAGCAACAGCGACAAAACTCTGCGTTCTCCGCGCCTATGCGGTCATTTCACCATCTTCTTCACGTCCTCGATCGTTTGTCATCAACGTCGCGATCGCCTTATAATGCAAGTAAGCGCTTACATTATAGAAAGATGGCTTTGCATCGAAGTCCAGCCAAAACCAGGGAACGTCTGATTAATGCCGCGATCGAGGTGTTCTCAGCCAAAGGGTTTATAGGTGCCAGTACGCGTGAAATTGCTCGCGTGGCAGATGTGAATGAAGTCACGCTCTTTCGTCATTTTCAGAATAAGGAGCAGCTTCTGGGTGCGGTGGCGCAGCATATCACAGCGCTGAAGCTAGAAGCCCTTTCGCATCAAGACGAGTGGACGCAAGATTTGGCGATCGATCTGTTGCACTACGCCCAACTGCATGACCAGATGCTGGAAGAAAACGAAGCCTTGATTCGAATGTTTATTGGCGAAGCCCAACGTCATCCTGATGAAGCGCTGCAAGTTTTTCAAGAAGCATTTCTACCCTTACGCGAAAAGCTGATTGCCTATTTGCGTGGCGGTGTGGAACGGGGTCGTGTTCGCTCAGAGGTTGATTTGCCTCTGGTGGTAGATCAATTTACGGGCATGCTGCTGGCTGGCATGTTGCGCCGTCACGTGACGCTGGCCTCACGCGGTTACAGCCGCGATCGCTACGTAGCTGGGTGTGTTGACCTGTTTGTTAGAGGCATTGGTACGCCGATCGCCATCCCACACCATTCCCCTTCTGATACATGAGCAAAACGATCGCGCTCATCAGCCAGGTCATTTAGTGCACTCAGCGGCTGGGTGCGTTTTAAGCGTTAAACCGTCAGCGTTGGCTTTTAGGCACAGGCTCCGTTTTTATTCAATTTACTATGGCAACCACTCATCGACGATCACACCGTTTACCCAGCTCAGGGGCGGCGCGTCCCAACTTTCAGCATACTGATGCCACCCAAACAGGCTATGTACAGGGGCCGCTTAAGTGGGCGATCGCGCTCACGGCTTCTCTAGGGGCCATCCTTGAGGTGATTGATACCAGCATTGTCAACGTGGCGCTGACCGATATTCAGGCGACTCTAGGCGCAACGGTGAGTGAAGTGGGCTGGGTCGTTACCGGGTACGCGATCGCCAACGTCGTGCTGATTCCGCTCTCAGCGTGGCTGGGAGATGTCTTCGGTAAAAAAACATACTTCGTCTTCTCGATGGCAGGGTTCACGCTGGCCTCTGTGTTGTGTGGGTTTGCCGTCAACTTGCCCATGCTGGTCATGGCCCGCATTCTCCAGGGGCTTTTTGGGGGTGGGCTGCTGGCGAAAGCTCAAGCCATTTTGTTTGAAACCTTTCCACCCGCTGAACAAGGGTTGGCCCAGGCGGTCTTTGGCGTGGGGGTGATTGCTGGCCCCGCGATCGGCCCAACTCTGGGGGGCTGCCTGACCGATACGCTGGGCTGGCGCTGGATTTTCTTCATCAATTTGCCGATCGGCGTCATCGCTGTGGCAATGGCCTTATTTTTTCTGCCAAAGGACACTGCGACGGGATCAAAGCGCCAACAAACGGTAGATTGGCTCGGCATTGGGCTGCTGGTCATCGCAGTAAGCAGTCTGCAAGCTTTTTTGGAAGAAGGCGAACAAGACGATTGGTTTAACTCTAAATTGATCACAATGCTGGCGATCGCGGGTGCGATCGGACTCATCCTCTTTATCTGGCGAGAACTCAGCACCAGAGCACCCGCTGTCGATTTACGGGTGCTGCGTCATCGTTCGTTAGCGGCAGGAAGCCTATACTCCGGTATTTTGGGCATGGGGCTATACGGAGCATTATTTGCCGTACCTCTGTTTGCTCAAGGCGTGCTGCGCTTTACAGCGACGCAAACAGGCTGGTTGCTGGCTCCAGGTGCATTGGCATCGGCGATCGTGATGGTTTTGCTGGGTAAACTCTCGACGAAAATCGACGCTCGTATTCTGATCGGGATGGGCGCGATCGGAACGAGCTTTGTGATGTTTCAACTGGCGCAGATCACACCGCAAACTGGCACCAACGATCTCTTTCTGCCGCTCATTTGGCGAGGCGCAACGACCGTGCTGATGTTTTTGCCGCTGAGCTTAGCGACTCTGGGGTCACTACCCAAGCAAGATATTTCTGCTGGCTCAGGGTTTTACAACCTGACTCGTCAGCTTGGCGGCAGCATTGGTATTGCCATTCTGACAACGCTGTTGGCGCAACGAGAAGCATTCCATAAAGCAAACTTGCTGACCAGGTTAACTCCATACGATGCCATCACTAATGAACGACTCGACGCGCTGACGGGTGCGTTTCAGCAGGGCGGCGCTGATCCTACGACAGCCCACCAACAGGCTCTCATGTCGCTGGAGCAATTGGTGAATACTCAAGCGGCGGTTCTATCGTATGCGGATTGCTTCCGGTTTGTGGGTGTCGTCTTTCTTTGCTCCCTGCCGTTGCTGCTGTTCCTGGGCAAAGGGGGTGCTGGCGCAAAAGCACCTGTGGCTCATTGAGGGTCTTAAGGAGTATCTAGAAGGTGGAATAGGGTGTGGGGTGTAGGATTATTCTGAATAGGACTTACGCACTTGCCCCCAAACCCCCAATGCTGGGGGCTTTAATTGGCTCTGTTCCCCCAAAATTGGGGGCTAGGGGGCGAAAGATGACCGCATTTGCGTAAGTCCTACTGAAGTGAAAACCGTTTATCCTCTTCGTTCTAGGCTGGCCAGCACTATCTTGTTGAAAAACTAAACGCGTTCGAGTCTTAATTTGAGTTACCTATGGCTAAAGTTTTTGATTCCATTACAGATGAGCTTCAGCGCTTTATTGAGGCACAGCAGATCTTTTTCGTTGCAACAGCACCGTTGGCAGCAGGCGGGCATGTAAACCTGTCGCCGAAAGGGTTAAACAGCTTTCGGATTCTCTCCCCAAACCAGGTTGCTTATTTAGATGTGACGGGAAGTGGTAACGAGACATCGGCTCATCTGCACGAAAATGGGCGGATCACTTTGATGTTTTGTGCCTTTCAAGAGCCACCGCTGATTTTGCGGCTGTACGGTAAGGGTCAAACCGTTTTACCTGCTGGACCAGAATGGCAAGACCTGTATCCCCTGTTTCCGCCTCTGCTTGGAGCACGCCAGATGATTGTCGCAACGATCGATCGCGTACAAACTTCCTGCGGCATGGGAGTCCCTTTGTATGAACCTGCGGGCCAGCGCGGCTCGCTGATTAAGTGGGCTGATAAGAAGGGCATAGAGGGGCTGCACGCGTATCAGCAGCAGAAAAACAGCGTCAGCATTGATGGCCTGCCAGCGCCTTTAGCGAGTCAGCCATTGCCGTGATGGGTTGTTTAAGGCTGGCAATACTTGCGATCGCGATCTGATCCCGGTTCTTGCCACGAGTACGCAAAATGACTGATCGAGCGAATTTGGGGTGCCATCTGTTGAACGGCTCGCATCTGCACTTCTAATGGCGGACGGTTACTGACCGATTGCTGCCAAATGCCAGCTAATACAGGTTTGACCTGCGTGCCACGAGGAGCGGCTTGCAATACTCGTCGGACTTGCGCTGTAATGCAGTTTGCGTTGCCACAGGTGGCGTATGCCATCGGATGCCACTCTACTGAACTAGGGAAGCGATCCCAGGGTTGCAAGCGGGAGTCAAACCCGCGACCTACGCTCAGATTGCCATCCGAGAAAAAGACGACCCCAGCCGGAATGCCCCAGCGTTTGACAGGTGCAACGGCCGCATTGACAAAATCTAGCACCCCCTGAGTTGCATGGGCTACAGAGAGCTGCCAGAGGTCAGATTGCAAGAGAGACACTCGATGAGCCAGGGGCAGCGAAGCCGTTAGACGTGCGGGGTTTAGTCCTTGCCAGAGGGGTTCTCGCTCATTGGGGTAAAGTACGTTGAGATCTTTAAGGTCATTGCCAGAGATAAAGCCCTGCCCTAAAAACCGCCGAATAAGTTCCATGCCTCGGTAGTTCAGCGCCCGTTGTAGCAGCGTTTGCTGTGAGGCTTCGCCATAGACCCAAAGATCCTGAATTTTGCTGGCGACAGAGGCCGGACCATAGCCGCGAGGATAGCGAACGTAATCGAACAGCACCCCGTCGGGTTGACGTTTGGCGATCGCCTGCACCATTTGCAAATAGTCTTGCCGTGCCTGGAGGCTATAGGGATCAATGAACGCCTCGTCTGGATTCCCAACGCCCAACTCAACGCTCAGCCCAGGGATGGTATTGGCCGTCAAACTGGTCTGACCCAATCCATTGCGCGCAAGCGTCTCCTGTTTATCCGCACGACGCACATAGCTGGCACCAAAGTTCAGGCCAAACAGCCAGGCATAGACCTTCAAGCCCCGATAGTGCCCTTTGCGAATGATGTCTGCTAGCAAATCGGTCTTTTCGGCTCTCGTTCCAGCCAGTACCGAAGCCCAGGGGGTCGGGTTGTCACTGGCAGGCAGCAGCACTTTGCCGTTGTAAAAGACTTCAACATTCACCTGGTTGTAGCCGCGGTCGACAATGCGATCGAGCACCGCTTCGAGCGCTCCTGATTTGATGTCACACGGGTAGAGCCTGATCCAAATCGCCTGAGTTTGAGTCCAGGCTTGGCGGCGACAGGTACGCAAACTCGCCGCATGTTGCTTGATCAGGGTGGCGTAGCGCCGTTGGGCATCCTGACTCCCTTTAGCAGAGGCCTGCCTCAGCAGCTCTTTTTGGTTAATTGCGACTTCTGACTGCTGACAGTAGGGAACGGTCTGAGCCTGAAGGCCGATCGACACTAAAGAAGACCCTAAAACACCACCCATTAGCGCTGCTGTAACCTTGCGGCCGAGTAAGCGCCAATGGGGGTTAAACCGGGTAGACCAAGCGGTGAAATGCGATAAATGTAAGCGATCGCGCGCTCCGAAAAACTGCACAAGCCTCATAGAATACTAGTACCTTTGGACAGATTGTTCTGACAATTAATCTGCCCTACAAGACTAGTGCAAGAGACGCACTTTGAAGCTTTTTTTAACTCAGCTTCAACTCAACCAGTTTAACCTAGCCAGTATTAACCCAGCCAACTCTTGAGCCGTTCAGCAATTTGGGGACGGCGCAGCTTCCGCATGGCCTTACTTTGAATTTGGCGCACCCGCTCCCGCGAGAGATTAAACAGACCACCCACTTCCTCCAATGTACAGGGCTTGCTAGACGTTAGGCCGTAACGTAAAGAAATAATGTCTTTCTCGCGCTGAGTGAGGACATCGCCTAAAACATCCCAAATTTCTTGCCGCAGCATGGTCTCGCTCATTTGAGCTTCGGGAGACTGGGTATCGCCATCTTCCAGCAAATCCATCAGTTCGGTGTCTTCCCCTTTGCCAACGCGATGGTTGAGCGAAAGCGATTTCCGGCGTACCTGCTGTAGATTGCGCAGTTGCTCAGGTGTAACCTCCAGGACCGTTGCCAACTCAACTTCGGTGGGATTGCGATGTAGCTCTTTGCGCAAGTCACGGTGAGCCTTCTTCAGCTTGTTCAGCTTTTCCACGATGTGAATGGGCAGCCGAATCGTCCGCGCATCATTGGCGATCGTGCGGGTAATGCCCTGACGAATCCACCAGTACGCATAGGTAGAAAACTTATAGCCCTTATCGGGATCAAACTTTTCGGTCGCACGGTTTAAGCCCAACGCGCCTTCTTGAATGAGATCTAGAAAAGGAACGCCCCGGTTTAAGTAGCGTTTGGCGATCGACACCACAAGTCGCAGGTTCGATCGAATCATCTTGCGCTTAGCGACACGACTACGGTAGAGACGATGTTCTAACTGCCGCTCGGTCAATCCTACAGCAACGGCCAGGTCTTCTCGGCTGGGCACCCGTCCAAGTTCTTCAATAAGCCGAGATTGCACCATATCAATATCAACCAAATACCTGATGCGTCGTGCCAGTTCCACTTCTTCATTCGGCCTCAGCAATGGATAACGCGCCATTTCTTTAAAGAAGGCACCTACAGCATCATCCGTACTGGTTTTACTGTATCCAGATGGGCGAGCACTGGCGATTTGATCCACATCTTCATCCGCACTAATCGCCTCATTTTCAGCGTTAATAGCATCACCTGCATTGATAACATCATCAACAGCTACATCACCCTGGTAGAGTTCTGCTTCAACCGCATCCATCTCATCAAAATTTGGTTCTGCTGTTAAATCTTCATCTATTAAATCGGCTGGCAAATCACCGTCTACGACTAACTGAAGAGATTCAAGCGAATCAAGATGTTCCGCACTTGGAGGTGCGGCATCAGGCGGCAAAGTTTCTATGGATTGGGTTGGCGTTAACTTTTGAGACATATGAATCATTTGAGTGTGAAGGGGCTGAAAGCTCAAACGTGATGTGTAAATACAGTTGTCTAACTGCTGCTTAAACGCGAACACGCGTCAATACAGTAATGGGAAGACAAGACTCACTCAAGCTGAGAAAATTTGCTTATGTCAGCTATCTTTAGATTTGCTGATCTTAGCGGCTTGACTGTGGAATTGGGGAGGGTGCTTAACGCACTCAAGCTACAACGTACTCAGCTGCGATGTTACAAGCCGATCGCATTCTGTTAAGCTACTTGAAGTAATTTTTGGGGTTGTTCGATCAGCTACAAAAAGCATTGATGGCATGACAACTTGCGAAGATGTATCTGCACCAAAACCAGGAGCCGCGCTGCCTAAAACGCGTTTTTGACTACTAAAAAATTGCATGAGTGCGATCGTCACAGTGCTCCCAAAAATGCGGCTATGCTTGCTGAATTACTACCCTTCCACCCACCTTTGCTTCGTCCACCGTTTGCTTCTCTACCACTAACAAGCTTGCTTATAAGGTTGCACATGGCAATTGAAATTACCAGGTAGGAAGATGGTTCTCTTGCTGCTAATGACTCGATTGAAATGATTAAACCGCTGGGTATGGCGAAAGTGCATGCAGAATGGTAGAAACCACTGTGCAGACTGGCTTATGCCATTTGGCTTCTCACTCTTAGCTGCTGACTCCTGACATCTAATTTGTGCAACTGCACATGCGGTTATGATGGCTACCTCTTAAAAGCCTCCCATAAACACCAGATGATCCTCTCTATCGGTAGGGTGAAAACCCCTCTATCACAAGCTAGAGTGTGGAGAATTAGCAGCGATAAGCCAATGGCTTGCAGCCTCAGCGGCTAGCGAGCAACCGTCATGGAGGTCCCAAAGCTGAATGCTGATGCCTGCAAGCTAACCCAGCACAACGTTCACCAATCTAGTAGGATTGGCATCGACTCACCTGAAGCATTGTGTTCTCGTATGTCTGTCTTGGCTGAGCCTGGAACCCACTATCAAACAGAGACCCCAGCCATGTGGGTCGAAGTTCTCGTTGATTGTCCGGGAGCACAAGGGATTTTTACCTACCGCTTGCCGCCACGCCTGGTGGTTCAGCCTGGGGATATCTTGAGCGTACCGTTTGGGATGCAGCAAGTTGGCGCGATCGCCATTCGCTGCCTGGAGCATCTCCCCGCAGGGCTAGAACCATCTCAGATACGAGATATAGACGATCTGGTGCAATCGGGCTTCTTCTCTGAAACCTACTGGCAGTTGTTGAATCGGGTGGCTAGCTACTACTGCACGTCTCTCATGCAGATCGTTCGGGTTGCCCTGCCACCGGGACTGTTGGCACGATCGCAACGACGTGTGCGGCTCTTAGACAGAACTGAGCACGACAAAGAGGCCAAGAAGCTAGACGACCTCCGGCTCCTCACTCCCGACTCCCCACTCCCAATTCCTCACTCTTCCGCCGCCCACCAGATCCTCACGCTCCTTCGCGCTAGCAAAACAGGAGCTTATAGCTGGCAATTCCTACAACGCCAGGTTCAAGGAGCGCGTCAAGGTTTACAAGCATTGCTGCAACAGGGCCTGGTTGAACAATACCTGGAACCACCTACTCCCGTCCGCCCTAAACAAAAGTTAGCTGTCACCTTCGTAGCCTCACCCACGGCATCTGACCTGACCCCTCGACAGCAAGAAATTTTGTCGGTGCTGCGGCGGCAAGGAGGCGAACTCTGGCTCACAGAACTGCTGCAACTGTGCCAGACCAGTTCTACCACCTTAAAAAGCTTGGCGCAGAAAGGGCAGGTTGTGATTCAACCGAGAGAGGTGCTCCGACGCGAAGGTGGCTCAGCCATATCAGCCGATGACGCAAAAACGCTGACGCCAGATCAAACAGCTGCTCTAGAAACGATTCAAGCGCTTTCTGGTTTTGCTCAAGTTTTGCTACATGGCGTCACTGGCTCTGGTAAAACCGAAGTTTACTTGCAGGCGATCGCACCCATTCTTCAGCAAGGGCGATCGGCGTTGGTGCTGGTACCCGAAATTGGCTTGACTCCACAGTTAACCGATCGCTTCCGTGCCCGCTTCGGTAGTCGCGTCTGTGTATATCACAGCGCCTTATCTGATGGCGAGCGGTATGATACTTGGCGGCAAATGCTTAACGGCGACGCTCAGGTGGTGATTGGTACTCGTTCTGCCGTCTTTGCACCACTACCGCGACTGGGACTGATCGTACTGGATGAAGAACACGATGGTAGCTTTAAGCAAGACCAACCAGCCCCCTGCTACCATTCCCGCACGGTTGCAAGTTGGCGGGCAGAGTTGGAGTGCTGCCCGTTGCTACTGGGGTCGGCAACGCCCTCATTGGAAAGTTGGGTAGCGTGTATGGGCGGGGAGGTAGAAGGCAGGAAGCAGGAAGCAGAAGGGGGGAGTCGCGAGTCGGGAGTCGCGAGTCGGGAGTCAGCGGTTAACAGTCAAAACTCAAAACTGTCTAGCGTTCGCGTAGCGTGTTCAACGGACTCAGCGGCGCAAAGCGCTACTCAAAACGCAGAAGGGAGTGGGGAGTCAACAGCCAGAACTCAAAACTCAAAACTCAAAATTCAAAACTCAAAACTCACTTCCTCCCTCACCCTTACCCTTCCCACCCGCGTCTACGATCGCCCGTTGCCTCCGATCGAGGTGGTTGATATGCGGCAGGAACTGCATCATGGAAATCATTCCATCTTTAGTCAATCGCTGCGATTGGCCTTGCTGGACTTGAAAGAACGGCAGCAGCAGGGCATTCTGTTTATTCATCGTCGGGGCCACAGTACCTTTGTCTCTTGCCGAAGCTGTGGCTATGTGGTCACCTGTCCTAATTGCGATGTGTCGCTGGCGTATCACCATGTCCATAGCGAGGCAACGCCGCTGTTGCGGTGTCACTACTGCAACCATACCTGCTTGTTGCCCAACGATTGCCCAACCTGCCGTTCTACCTACTTCAAGTATTTTGGCAGTGGCACTCAGCGGATTGCTCAGGCGATCGCGCAAGAGTTTCCAGACTTGCGGCTGATTCGCTTTGACAGTGACACGACGCGTACAAAGGGTGCCCATCGGGCACTCCTCACTCAATTTGCGGACGGCGACGCAGATTTGCTAGTGGGCACTCAAATGCTGACAAAAGGCATTGATCTGCCCCAGGTGACGCTTGTGGGCATTGTCTCGGCGGACGGCCTGCTGCACATGGCAGACTACCGCGCCAATGAACGGGCCTTTCAAACCCTGACGCAAGTAGCGGGCCGCTGTGGTCGTGGGGAAGCACCGGGTCGAGTGATTTTGCAAACCTATTCACCAGAGCATCCGGTGATCCAAGCCGTACAGCACCATGCTTATGAACGGTTTGTTACGGACGAGTTACAGCATCGATCGCAGCTTCACTATCCCCCTTACAGCCGACTGATCTTACTTCGATTTAGCAGCACCAGCCCGATCGCTGTACAACAAGCCGCCGAACGGGTAGCGCTTGCCCTGGCTCATCTAGAAGAGCCAGGCGTTGAGCGCTTAGGGCCAGCTCCTGCGACGATTTTGCGCGTTGCCCGTCGTTATCACTGGCAACTCCTGTTCAAATTACCGCTGACGGGGTCTGTGTCGCTGCCAGACTTCACAACGCTGCGATCGTGGTGCACCAGCAACGTCAGCCTAACAATTGATGTTGATCCGCTCACGATGCTTTAGCAAAGAGAGAAAATGGGAAGCATAAACAGGGGACTGGCTCCTACCGCCACCCATGCGTTGAGTCAACGCGATCGTCAAAAAGATGTAGGGTGCCCATCGTTACAGCCTACAGGCGGTTTACAACGCCTCTACGTCGTAACGTCAGAACTATTGCTAAACCATTACTCATCCAATGCACTCATTGAGAAACCTTTCTATGCCGCTTCAGCCCACTAAACTATCTGCGTTGATTGCACTGTTGGTAGGTGTGGCTCTTCCCGCCAACATGCCAACCGCCCAAGCATTGAGTGTGCAATCGGCTTTGCTGAGCAGCCGTTTGGTGGCATTAACGTCTACACAGGCACAAAGTGGCAACGTTGATTCCCTAGTCAAACAGGGTAATGCGTTGCTGGATGCCAACAAGCTAGAAGAGGCTCTGGATGTATTCAGGCAAGCGTTAGCCATCGATGCCAACAATGTCGAAGCGCTGGTTGGTCAAGGGACGGCCTTCTACTACCTCAGTCAGTATGAAGCGGCGATCGCGGCGTACAAGCGAGCCACAACCTTAGACGCGCGATCGGTTGCTGCCTGGGTCGGGTTGGGCAATGCACTGGATGATTCTAAGCAACCAGAACCCGCTCTGAAGGCCTACGATAAAGCGCTGGCGATCGATGCGAACGATGCGAATGTTTGGTACAACCGGGGAGTCACATTAGGTCGGCTACGGCGCTATCAAGAAGAGGTGGCGGCTTATGACAAAGCCGTGCGCTTACGACCGACTTACAGCAGCGCCTGGTACAACCGTGGCATCGTGCTGAGCAAGCTAGAGCGGCACACCGAAGCGCTGGCATCTTATGAGCAAGTCGTGAAGCTCGAACCCAGTCGTACCAATGCCTGGATCAATCGCGGCAATGTGCTGTTTGACTTGAAGCGATACCCAGAGGCCATCAAGTCCTACGATCGCGCCATTACGATTGAACCCAACAGCGAGGATGCCTGGTTTAATCGTGGGGTAGCCCTGGCAAACCTGAAGCGCTATCAGGAAGCGATCGCCGCCTTTAATACCACGCTCAAAATCAATCCCAACAATGCTGACGCACGCAAAAATCGGGATAGCCTACTGAAGCGCGTCGAGCAACTCAATCAGGAAGCGGTGTAGGGGATTGGCAGGGGAGATGGGGGATGAGGGATGAGGGATGAAGGCTAAAGGCTAAAAGCTGACTGCTCAACAAACTCAAAACTTCCACATTGACCGCTCCATCGACATTGACGCTCTTCTATACCATCTGATGTCCGGCTTGCAGGAGGGTCTGAATGGCGCGATCGAGATCCTGCTGTTTCACCAACACGTAGTCTGTGTCATAGGTGGAGATGGCAAAAATACTGATGCCAGCCTCTGCTAGAGGTGCGGCGATCGCCGCCAAAATGCCCGTAAGCGCAAAGTCTAACGGGCCTTCCACCTTCAAACAGCGCCAGTTTCCCTCAAAGTTGCTTGCCTGCGCTTCGAGTGGAACATTTACCTGCGGACAGACGATTGATAACTCATTCTCTGTCCTTGTGATCGAGAAAAGCCTCTGCAAGCTCCATACGGGTATCGGTTCCTCTGGCTCTAACCGACAGACCGCAAACACCTCTTGCAGGATGGAGAACGTGAGGCTACTAGCTGTAACCATAAGCGTGCTCGATGGGTTAGCCGCCCGCGATCGCCGGAATGATACTGACCTCATCACCATCTTTCAGCGGGGTTTTGGCTCCATCCAGGAAGCGGATATCCTCGCTGTTGACGTAGAAGTTGACGAAACGACGCAGTTCGCCCTGGTCATCGCACAGACGCGCTTTGATGCCGGGACAACTGGTTTCAAGCGACTCCAACAGACCAGCCACCGTATCAGCGGTACATTCAACCGTTGCCTGATTATTGGTGAGCTTTTGTAGCGGGGTCGGAATGAGAACTTTAATGGACATGATTGTGAGTGTTGTGAGTGATAGATTGTGTCTAGCCTTAGGCAACCCAGAAACGCGAAGCATCACTGTTGCCGCGATTGCTATACTGCCGTCGATCTTGCAATTTTCGTCAGCAAGCGTAATGCTTCATTCACAGAAGCCGAATCTCGAAAGACTGCTGCCACGTCTGGATCAAGCACCACGATATTGGTAGCTTGTTGATAAGCTTCATAATACTTACCGCGAACACCACCTGAAAAATCGTATTCAGATCTCATTTCATCATCGCCGACTATTTCAGATTCCTGACTCATAATTTCTTCTCTCCTGCCGCGTTGCCAACCGAGCACTGATTAAACGTATTTCACCTGCTCGCTCTGTGTGAGATATAACTAAAAGACGCTGTGCGGTTGATGAACCTGTAGTTAAAAAACGGTGTTCGCCTAAGGAATGGTCAGGGTCTAAGATGGTTACTGCCAGCGGATCGCCGAAAACCGTAATTGCCTCCTCAAAAGATACACCATGCTTTTCAGCATTGCTAAATGCTTTATCTGGGTTCCATTGGAAACTCATCCCTCTATTATAATTTCAAGCAGTCTGAATATTGACAAGAAGCCATCGCTAAACGTGTGTACTGGAACCACCATTGGAATGAAGCGAAAAAGATTCGTACTGTTCCGAGTCATCACTAATAGTCAGTGCAAATTCATTCTCAAAGTAGAGACTGAATGATGTCGGTACATTAATGGAAAAACTACAAACCTTATATTCAAGAAGCTTGTGGACACAATATCTCTCTCGCTGGGCATGGAGTATGAACTGATCCACCAACACATGATCTCGGTTCCACAATTCCCATTTGCTCTCAACATCAATGCTGCTGCCATCAGAAAAATAGAACTGAATTTGGAACTCACTCAACCTGATTTGGCTGTATGCTTGCCCTACAAATTCAGCCAGCGGAAGACTTTCAAGAATGCCGTACATCGTTGTCTATCTGACGCTGACTGAATTTTAAGTACTCTTAGATAGACACTGCAAACTGTTTCGCAAATCAATCATTCACATAGCCCCTTCACAGCAATTTACACTGAAACTTGCTGCCATTCCAGGCGCTCTAGGGTGCGAGAGCGCTCCAGTGCCCGCTCAAAGCTGTCGAGTTTTGGTTCGATCGTGAGTGGTTCGCCCACATAGCCCTGCACAGCTTCTTGGGTCTTCAACCCGTTACCTGTGACGTAGACGACGGTGGTTTCGTCGGGATCAATCTTGCCCGCTTCGGCCAGCTTTTGTAGCACCGCGATCGTGGTACCACCTGCTGTTTCGGTAAAGATACCTTCGGTTTCTGCCAACAGCTTGATCCCAGCAATAATTTCCGCATCGTTGACGGATTCGATATTGCCGTTGGTTTTACGAGCGATGTCGATCGCGTATACCCCATCCGCAGGGTTACCGATCGCCAGCGACTTCGCGATCGTGCTGGGCTTCACAGGCGTGACAAAATCGCGTCCTTCACGGTACGCCTGAGCGATGGGAGAGCAACCGTCTGCTTGCGCCCCACTAAAACGCACATGCTTATCAGCCACCAAACCGACATCCACAAATTCTCGGAACCCCTTGTAAATCTTGGTAAAGAGTGAGCCAGATGCCAGCGGTGCCACGATATGGTCAGGCAATTCCCAACCCAACTGCTCTGCCACTTCATAGCCCAGCGTTTTAGAGCCTTCAGAGTAGTAAGGGCGCAAGTTAATGTTGACAAAGCCCCAGCCGTGCGTGTTAGCTACTTCGGAACAGAGGCGGTTGACCTGGTCATAATTGCCCTGTACAGCCATAACGGTTGGGCTGTAGATCAACGTGCCCATCACTTTACCCGCTTCCAGATCGGCAGGAATGAAGACACAACAGTCTAAGCCTGCATGAGCGGCGATCGCCGCCGTCGAGTTTGCCAGATTGCCCGTGCTGGCACAGGATACCGTTGAGAACCCTAATTCTCTAGCCCGCGTCAGCGCAACCGATACGACCCGGTCTTTGAAGCTGAGGGTCGGCATATTCACCGCGTCATTCTTGATGTACAGCTTCTTTAAGCCAAGGCGACGCGCCAGCCGATTAGCTCTTACAAGTGGGGTCAGCCCTGTACCGACATCGATCGGCTGATTCGTTTCAACGGGCAAAAACGGGCGATAGCGCCAGATGGAATGGGGGCCAGCCTGAATACTTTCACGGGTGACTGCGCGCCGGAGTGCATCGTAGTCATAGGCAACCTCCAGAGGCCCAAAGCAAAACTCACAAACATGGATAGCCTTCAGCTCGTACTCCTCACCGCATTCTTTGCATTTGAGGGCACGAAAGGTCGCTGCCGACTTAGTTTGTAGCTGAGTTGCCTGAGTCATGGGTCAAAAGCTCTTGGTAGAAGAGGACAAATTAAAAGCAGAGGGCAGATTCAAGATTCAATACCAGACTCGAATGATGGTAACATGCGTCACAAATACCGTCAAACATACCCGATATTTTTAATCGGGTATGTCTAAAGCCCTTTCCAGAAAGCATTCTGCGCTTTAACTTGTACTGTTAGCTGATAAAGTCGCTTTTATTACAGATCATCTTTGCTCGATCGATAAGTCTGTAGGCATCGTTTTGCTCCACATGCATCTGCATGATGTCTACAAAGAGTGTCTTATTGGTGAACTGTGCGCTTCAGGCTGTTGGCGCGCCTTAAGCATGTGAAGGAGAGCTGAATCTGGGGGTATTCGCTTCTTTTGCCTATGTTGCAGCACTGCAACGACGCGACCCATTCACGCTGGAACGCCTTGAATCCAGCATCATGCTTTCGGTTGAGCCGTGGGGATCACAGATTACCCCAAGAGGGGTATGGGCATTTTGTCAAACGGTTGTTATATTCTGTAATACGAGCCAAGCGGTAATTTCTTTATTTAGGGAACTATGGAAGAAATCACTGTTGTCGTTAATAGCTACTGACTCGAGTAACCTTGCCAGTAGTTGGTCCGAATACACTCTCTCAAAACTGGAGTCGAATATGAACCAACCTGTTGAGCTGTCTTTAGAGCAGCAATTCAGTATCCGTTCCTTTGAATCTCAAGTGCAGAATATGAGCCGTGAACAGGCTCAGGATTTCCTCGTCAAGCTCTATGAGCAGATGGTGATGCGAGAAAACATGTACAAGCATTTTCTCAAGCATCAGTGGGGATTGGAATCGGGTCCTCAGTTCCAGTAACGTCTTTCTGCGCTATAGACGACCTCTGTCTCTTGCTTTTTTCCAAGCAGAATGAAAGGAAGCTGGTGATGTCGGGGCGTTAAGTGCGGTTCGCTGCCGCTTTATCTCTGTCACCCTATGTATCTATTGCGTTGTTGAGTATTGCTCTAACGTTATCTCTTAGTTTTCCTCAGCCTTATTTTTTTGTTCGTCCTTGATTACTAATATCCTTAGATTATTGGTTAAAAGCTGAGTTGAGGTTACTGGCATCGTTCCACTGTTTTGGCATGCTGAATGCGGTTAACGAGGCGCGTGGACTGACCCATAACTCTTCTCTCTGACTCAAACTGCACGATCGGCCAACGCTTCATCTCTGAGTGGTCAAGGTAGCTAAGGGTTTAAGATATTGCTTCCCACCGTTGGATTGGTGAGATCTATTGATACTCGTTTGATTAGGGTTCTGCGCTCTGTGATCGATTGGTTAAGCATTAGGGTTTGAAATCTCTAAGCCTTTAGGGTTGTCTAAGATTTCTACCCAATCAACGCACTACACCAACCTGTGATGATAGTCTAGATACCCTGTGCTTGCCGCCGTTACCGCTATGTTTCGACGTTTACTAATCTGTACAGATTTTTCGGATGGGCTGCATCGCCTGGTCGATTTTGTGCCGAGTTTGGCTGCAAGCGGTATCGAGCGTCTGGTGTTTCTGCATAGCGTTCCTTTTGCAGAGTCTGAAGGTGTACCGCGAGTTGATACTGCGAAGATAGAACAGGCACGTAACCGATTGGGCGCGGCCTTAGAGCCTGTGCTGCCAGGTATCGATGTGCATTTGGAGGTTGCATCCGGTCGTCCGGTTGACATGATTTTGAAAGCGGTAGAAGCGCATGCAGTGGACTTGATTCTGGTGGGCACACCGACTCGTAGTTTGCTAGCCGAAAAGCTGTTTGGTAGCACTACGGTTGAGCTGTCGCAGCGTCTTACGGTACCGCTGATGATTTTGCGTCCACAGCTAATCGCTACTTACACAGCCGAAGAGCTTGATCTGCGCTGTCGCCACCTGTTCCGCTGTTTGCTGGTGCCGTATCACGGAAGTGATGCCTCAAACCTCCTGATTCAACGGCTTCAACAAAAACTGCAACAGACGTCGATCGCCCCAGAGCGGCTGCATCTTTGTTGGGTTGTGGAGGGCATTAGACGTCGCGATGTGCCCCTAGATTATCAACTTAAAAACGCACAGCAGGCGCTAGAGGCTGTTGCTGCTGTGCTACGCACTACAGGCGTCACTGTTGATCCGGTTGAGGTGCGCGAAGGCGATCCGATCGTAGAGGTACTGGCATCCGCTCAAATGGCAGATGTAAGCGCGATCGTGACAACATCCAGTCGTGTAAACAAACTACTGCAATGGTCTGTGCCACAGTTTGTAGATGAGTTACTCCGTCGCAGTTGGCATCCGCTAATTTATTTTCCGCCACAGCAGCAGTGAATCAGCATGACCTGGACTAGTGGACTTTTGGCGCTCTCATGCGCTAAATCCAGAGGCATCTTAGCACCGGAAAATCTGTTAGTGCCCAAAGGAAGAACCGCCAGGGTCTTTTTCTAGTTCGGTGGCAATGCGCGGCTTTAACTTATCGAACTCGGCTTTCAGCAAGTTTTTACTCAAGGTCGGCTGCCCTATCGATCGATATGACTGGCTGGTAATCACCCATTCCTGTAACTGTAGGCGTTGCGATTGATTAATAGTGATTGTCATGGCATGCGAACAGGTTTCTGGCTGCTCTAGCGCAAACAGCAAGACCTGATATTCACCTTTTTCGACTAATAGGCGGCTCATTTCTTGACCATGAGCTGTCTTGAGATCTAGATAGCAGGGAAGCCAGCGTGAACCGGGTTCTTGCCCAGGCTGAAGACGCTCTTGGCCTTGAATGCGCTTACGATTATAAATGCCTGTAATCCACAGCAAGATTGGATGCGGTGACATAGCATAGAGGAAATTTTTGTAGATGACATTGTAGAGGCGGTAGATTTGCAAGGTTTGGATTTCTTGCTGAGGCAGCATAACCCAAATCGCGGGCAAGGTGCTTTTGCTTGTCGTAATGCTTTGAGCAAAGACGATCCGCGCAACGGGTTTGTCTTTGGGCCACAGTGCCAGGTTGCAAAGATCGTCAACAACCGCCGGACGATCGACTTGAGGTTTCAGTTGGTTCTCTAAGGGCTTTCGTTTCAGAATTTTGTCGAGGTCCTTAGCGGCCCGAACACTGTCGCTATACCGTTGCTCCAATGGCTCCAGCGCCTTCAGCACATCCACGATCGACTGTGGGCGATCGCTCGGTGACTTCGCCAGACAGCTCATGACTAAATTTTCCAGTGCTTTCGGCAGCTTCAGATTGGGGTCAACGGCTTCAAACGAACGAGGTGGTTGAGAGTGATGCGCTTTGTACCAGGCACCAAAGGCGTGAGTATCAACGTGAAGCGGCATTTTGCCCGTCAACATCTCGTACATCATGACGCCCAAACTGTAAATGTCAGAGCGTGAGTCGAGTTCTCGCCCTTCCATTTGCTCTGGCGAAGAGTAAGCCAACGTGCCCATGTAAGAACTGGTTTGCTCACTATCTGCTTGCAACAGCTTAGAAATGCCAAAATCGAGAATTTTGACCAGTTCGCCCAAGCTGGCGTCTCGACTGACAAGAATGTTGCTGGGCTTAATATCGCGGTGAATGATGGGGTAAACGGTGCCATCAATGACAATGCCCTGGTGGGCGCACTGCAACCCTAGCGAAATCTGTCGGGAGAGGGTAAGAAAGCGCGGTAACGGGAGCGGCTGATTGTTGATGACCTCGCTCAGGCTTTGCCCCTGCAAATATTCCATGACGTAGAAGGGCACGTCTTCTTCTTTATAGTCAGTGACTCCATAATCAATGACGTTCACAATATGAATGCTTTTGCGTCCAAGCTGAGCGCATGTGCGGGCTTCACTTTTGAAGCGATCGCGCATTTTGGGATTTAGCAGCGTTTGAGACAGAAACTTAACTGCAATGACGCCTCCAAGCAATGTGTCTTCGGCTCGATAAACCCGCCCCATTGCACCTCTGCCAATGAGTTCGGCAAGTCGATAACGGTTAGCCAGTAAGCGTCCAGCGTTAGAATCTATCGTCATAGTTTGCGGAGGGAGCAATGACCGAGCGTAAGTTGCCAGGTACACCTACAGTTCAGCAGCACAGGGTATGTTCAATCAGTCGTTTAGCAGAGGCAGGGATGCAGAGGCGAGCACGTCATAAATACCAGTAGGTGAAGGTGTGCCAGAACTGGAACATTCCCATTCATGGGTGCAGGGCCTATAAACCGGAAGTAACTCAAGTAACTAATCCTTCAAGTGAGTTCCTTAAAGGCGATCGTTGCAGCAGTTAAGCGTAACAGGATGCGCCAGGTTTAAGTTTGCACCCTGAAAACTGACAAGCAGCATTTTTGCGAAGGTGACTACCGTTAAGACAGCACATACCAGCACGATAACGTTACCAGTAGGGGTGTTCTAGCTCGTATCTCTTCTTAGTAATCCCGTAAAGTCATTTTAGCGATCTAAATTGCTTCAGATTACTGATTTGCTTGCAGCCGATCGCCTTCTGTTCTATAAGCGCAGCCTTGATATCAAAGCCATGCTATCCAACATGGCGCTCTAATGTTGCTTCCATCGTGCTAGTAAGATAGTGCCCTGCCATAATACCGCTGGATAAATAATATTTATTGTCATCCATGCGATACAGAGTTTCAAAGCCGCTGCGACGTTGGCGATCGCCCAGGACCCAGTAGCGTTGCACGATCGACTCCTGGGCCACCCAACCTTCGCCCTCAACCCGACCAAGCAGGCTATGCTGAAGCACAAACGTATACTGGCGTTCGCCCGCATCTAATCGCCCTCGGTACTGAAAGGAAATTTCTTCCCGATCAGCTCCTGGAAACACAAGCTTTGTCACCATTGTAAACCAGTCATCTCGACTCCAACCGACGAGCGTTTTGCCCATCACAGTAATCGGCATGCCGTTGCGTTCGAGCCAGTTCCCCTGAAGTGACCAGCGTCCTGCCTCCATTAAAAAGGTGTGAGCCACAGCGCCATCCCTTACGTTAGTTGCTTCTTGCAATGCTGGTATTTGTGGTAATTCATGCTACCACGCACCCATTCTGCTAGCCTGGTTAATTTCCCCTAAAAGCACTGCGCTGGTAGCGCCCGTCACCGCAGGAAGATTTCCAGGAATGCTCTGTTGCCGCCAATAGGCCAGCACCGCAAAGGCGATCGCTTCCTTAAACTCGGCATTGAGACCGACATCATCTGTGGCCAAAACAGGTATGTTGCCTAGCTGCTGCTGCACCCGTTGTTTCAAATATAGATTCTTACTGCCACCGCCGCATAGTAAGACCTGGTCAGGGAGTTGAGGCAAAAAGGTGCGGTAGCTGTGGGCGATCGACACTGCCGTCAATTCTGTCAAGGTTGCCAGCACATCTGCATGGCTCAGAGCGCGATCGCTCACATCTGCCAAACACTGCTCTAAATAAGCAGGACTAAACAACTCTCGCCCCGTTGACTTCGGCGGTGGTTGCTGAAAAAACGGCTGTTGAAGCCACTGTTCGACCAATTCGCTACAAGGTGTGCCGCTCGCTGCCCAAGCTCCATTGCGATCGTAAGTCTGTGTGCCGTTAGAGAACTGCTGCACAGCTAGATCGATGAGGACATTGCCAGGGCCAGTATCCCAACCGAGGGGAGGAGGGGAGAGAGGGAGAGAGTTTTGAGTCTTAAGTTCTGAGTTTTGAGTTTTGAATAGCGCGTTGCGCCGCTTCGCTAGAGAGTTTTGAGGGCTGACCGCTGACCGCTGACCGCTGACCGCTGATTCCCGACTCCCGACTCCCAATTCTCCACTCTTGGCTGGCAAATACGCTACGTTGCCAATGCCACCAATATTCTGCACACATCGATTCTCCGTCTGATGGCTGAGTAAAGCGACATCGATAGCAGGAACGAGTGGAGCACCGTGTCCACCTGCTGCGATGTCTGCGGCACGAAAGTTGCTGATTGTGGTGATGCCTGCGGTGTGAGCGATCGTAGCTCCGCGCCCCAGTTGTAGGCTGTAGCCAAGAGAGTGAGGAGTGAGGGGTGAGGGGTGAAAGAGTTTTGAATTTTGAGTTTTGAGTTTTCTTTGCCCCCCTTGCTCTCCTACACCCCTCTCCCCTCTCCCCTCTCCCCTCTCCTCCCTTGGCGGTCGATGAAATACCGTTTGGCCATGTGAGCCAATGAGTTCAGCAGCAGGATGTCCGGTCTGGATGGCGATCGCGGCTTGTGCAAATTGATGGGCGATCGCGTCATCCAAGGTTGCTAGTGCTTCCATTGAAAGGGCAGCACCACCACAGACCGCCAGAATTTGTTCACGGAGATCTGCTGGATAGGGATAGGTTGCGCCTGCGAGCAGTTCAACCGTTAAGTCAGTTGTGGAGCCAGAAAGATTGACTAGGGCAGCGTCAATGCCATCGACTGACGTCCCGCTGATTAAGCCAATTACAAGCATTGCGTGATGAATCATTGGTTGCTAAACAATCATCGTCTAACAACCCATAACTCACAACTAAAAACTCAAGTGGATGGTTTCTCAGTCGCAATAATGTGGATGTCAATATTTTTAAGCGATCGCAGCAGTTTTTGCGTGAGAGAGGTGCGTAGCAGGTTCTTCCAGCGCGATCGCCGGCTTTCACCGATGAAAATCTGGCTGATGTGATAGTTTTGAGCCGCCGTGGCAATTGCCCGCGCCACATCGTGATCGTTCACCCGCAAGAACTGACCACCAAACTCTTTACACAGGTTCTCGCAGGTTTCGATATGCAGGCTTTCTTCTTTGGTCAGGAAGCGATCGGGATTATCGACAAACAAACAGTACAAAGGGCCGTGCATGTAGCTGGCAAGTCGTGCCCCACGCCGAATCAACTGTACGGCGTTGGGATAGGTAGAGATGCAAACCAGTACGCGCTCTAAAATGTTGCAGTGAGGGGCTAATGAGGTGGGTGTGCTTTCGGCTTCAAAGGCATCTTCCTCAATGTTGTCGGCGACTTCGCGCAGAGCCAGTTCACGCAGAGCGATTAAGTGGCGGCGCTTAAAGAAATTTTGGAGGGACTGATCGATCTTTTCAGGCGCGTAAATTTTGCCATCTTTAAGTCGTTCTTCCAACGTTTCGGGCGTGACATCAACAACAACGACCTCATCGGCCTCGTCTAGGAGGCGATCGGGAATGCGTTCCCGCACGACGACCCCAGTGATGCGAGCAACCGTATCGTTCAGGCTTTCGATGTGCTGAATGTTGACGGTGGAGTAGACATCTAGCCCTGCTGACAGCAGTATTTCCACATCGTGATAGCGCTTTTCGCGTTTGGAACCGGGTACGTTAGTATGCGCCAATTCATCTACCAGAACAAGCTGCGGTTGCCGTGCCAGAATCGCATCCGTGTCCATCTCGGTCAGGGTAATGCCAGAGCAGGTAATGTCTTGGCGAGGTACTTGTTCTAGCCCGATCGCCTTTTGAGCCGTTTCAGCCCGCTTGTGTGTTTCTAAGAGACCAATGACAACATCAGTACCTTCGTGCCGCAAGCAGTGGGCTTCTTCCAACATGCGGTAGGTTTTACCCACACCGGGCGACATGCCAATAAAGATTTTGTGCTTACCGCGACGTGCCGGACGAATTAACGTACTTTCGGTTGCAGAAACAGAGGATTCGTACATTTGCCAGAAGGCTCTCACCGCTACAATATCCAACTGTTTACTAGCGTAAATGATGCCTTGAAGAACTCCATCTAAACGTTGTATATCTGCCAGTATAAATCGGCTCTAAACATTGCTTTGTACTGTCTTTTTAAGTGGTGTTTTGCCATTATTCATTAGCATCAGAGTAATCATACGCTAGAGGTTTGCTGCACGTTGAAAAGCCTCCAAACGACGCTTTTGGGTCAAGAACCGTCCGCGCGCATTCGCTGGTTGATTGCCGGATCAGTGACGATCGTACTGCTGCTGGAATACACCACTCCACCCGATTATGTGTTTGGGTATTTGTATATTGGGCCAATTCTATTAGCCAATGCGCGGCTGAAGCGATCGGGAACGGTGCAGGTAACGCTCTTAGCGGCTCTACTAACCTTGTCGAACTTATGGCTTCCGGGCGATAAAGGTGTTGATGCCTCAACCCTTGCCAACCGCCTGATTGTCGTGATGGCGTTGGTCGTGACAGGTATTTTGAGCGATCGCATTCGGCGCAGTGAAGACGCGATCGCCCGCCAAAAGGCACAGCTTGAATCGCAAGAGCAGCTTGCGGGAATGCGCGAAGACTTTGTTTCCACGCTGACCCATGATTTAAAGACACCGTTGTTGGGGGCGATCGAAACTATCAAAGCCTTTCAGCGCGGGGAGTTTGGTACGGTCGAGACGGCTCAATCTGCCGTTCTAGCCGCCATGATACGCAGCCATCAAACCACGCTACAGATGGTAGAAACCATGCTGGATGTGTATCGCAACGACTCCGAGGGGTTAACGCTGCACCTTCAGCCGATCGATCTGGCAAGTCTGGCAGAAGATGCCCTTACCCACCTGCGGGAACTCGCGTCTACCCGTCGAGTCCATCTGAGCTTGAGTTATGGCGCATCAGACTTTCGCAGGACGCTGTGGGTTGAAGGCGATGCACTTCAGCTCCAGCGCGTTTTTGCCAATCTGCTGACCAATGGCATCAATCATTCTCCACGCGGCGGCAAGGTCGAAATTGTGCTGGAATCGCAGTCGAGCTATCAGGTCGTCAAAGTGCTGGATGAAGGGCAAGGCATTACGGCGGATGAGTTACCGCGTCTGTTTGAGCGGTTTTACCAGGGGCACGGCGATCGACAGGCAAAAGGCTCTGGGCTAGGGTTATACCTAACTCGCCAAATTATTGAAGCGCATCATGGTACGCTCTGGGCAGCGAACCGATCGCCGCAGGGTGCCCTGTTTGGCTTTCGTCTGCCGATCGCCGCGATGCCCAATACATCCCACCCATCCGTTAAAAGTGCTGAGATTTAGGGTATGAGTTAAGAGAGGCCATGCAGTACTGAGAATCGATCCCTTTTCATGAAACCTCCCATAAAAATTCTCATTGCTGAGGATGATGAACTCTTTCGACTGGGACTGCGGATGCGCTTGCAGCAAGAAGCCGATCTGGAGGTGGTTGCTGAAGCCGAGGATGGCGAGACTGCCGTTGACCAGACAAAATGTCAATCGCTGGACTTAGTGCTGCTAGATGTGGGTTTACCAGGCATTGGGGGGATCGAAGCATGCCGCCAAATTAAGCAGCAGCAACCAACGTTACCCGTTCTAGTGCTCACATCGCGGTCTGAAAAAAACTTGATTTCTCGCTTAATTGCGGCTGGTGCTCAGGGCTACTGCTTAAAGGGGATTGCGGCTGAGGCGTTGATTTTGGCGCTGCGATCGGTTGCCGCTGGTGCATCCTGGTGGGACTCAACCGCTACGGCTGAAATTCAGGCTGCCTTTCAAGAGACTGCATCTCTTCCCGCGTCTGAACCAATGCCGCCTCGATCGATCGAAAATCCCCTCACCCCACGTGAGCAAGAAATCTTAGCCCTTGTCGCTGCTGGCAAATCCAATCAAGAGATTGCCGATCTTCTCTACATCACGTCCGGTACTGTACGGGTTCATGTCCACGCAATCCTACACAAGCTGGATGTCCGCGATCGTACTCAAGCCGCGATCGTCGCTTTGCAAAACCGTTTAATTTCAAGGGAGTAGGGAGTAGGGAATCGGGCAGAGAGCAAGGGGGCAGAGGGGGTAGGGGAGTAGAGGGGGCGGGGGGACAGGGGAGCAGAGGGGGCAATTCAAAACTTATAGGATTTGCGAATTTGCCTCCCAATCCACAATGCTGGGGGCTTTAATTGGCTCGGTTCCCCCAGAATTGGGGGCTAGGGGGCGAAAGATGACCGCTCTTGCGTAAGTCCTATTTATTTGTGTTCCTTAGGGAAGCAAACTACATCCTTTAGTCTTTCACCCCTCACCCCTCATCTTTTCCCTTCCAGGTGCCATGAAAACCAGGTGGCACTACGTGAGGGAGAGCGAGTTTGCAGACAGGTTCCTCATCCAGACGATCGTGATCAAATATCCAGGCTTCGCTGCGATCGGTGTTGCCGTCATAGACAACGGTTAAAACCCAGCCACGATCGACCGTTTCAGCATCAGGGGCATAAATCGGTTCGCTGGCATAGCGGTTAGTGCCGCAATCGGCTTCGGTAAGCGTGGCGGTTTGGTAGTCGAAACGGGCGATCGTGCTAAACAGTTCGCGCTGCAGATCCGCACCTGGACGATGCAGTGACAGGTAGGTGTAGCGGGATGGTTCACCAACTTGTTGAGGCTGCACGGTGGGAAATTCACAACTGCGATCGACCACCTGACTCGACTCCAACACCTTGCCCGTTTGAGGATCTAAGCGCAGTTGCCAGAGGGTGCCTTTTGCCAGCGTTTCCGTATGCCCGGTTGCCACTTCTTTGAGAAATTGGTTGGTCTGGAAG
The DNA here is from genome assembly GCF_059505485.1 of Stenomitos rutilans. Classification (NCBI taxonomy): domain Bacteria; kingdom Bacillati; phylum Cyanobacteriota; class Cyanophyceae; order Leptolyngbyales; family Leptolyngbyaceae; genus Stenomitos; species Stenomitos rutilans. Next base: position 115,332 of record NZ_JCACKR010000139.1, on the reverse strand, counting down.
TCTGGGTAGCGCACAAGGTCAAAGACGATCGAGCCATCCGCCAGTTCGCCCCCATTACCAAAGTGCCACTGATACCAGGGTTCCGCTCCGCTGCGGCTGACGACTTCAAGCGTGGTGCGATCAACCACAACGATTTCCGTCCCCTTCTCTGGTTGCCACGAAAGAGCCTCGCTGTAACTCTTGAGCATTGCCAACACCGGCAGGGCATTCAACCGCACAGGCGACACGCAAAAGATGAGGTACTGACCTGCCATCACGCAGTCATGAATGATAGGTAAGCCTTGCAGCGGGATTTTGTTGTGCTGCCGTACTTTGCCACTGGCATCGCTACGGTAGAGATTCAGCGTGCCATGTTGCCCAAAGCTAAGCCCAAAGTTGAAAATATCGCCCGTCTTTGGGTCGCGTTTGGGATGCGCTGAATAGGTGGCACCATCCAGGCCACCGAGATCATCCAGCCCTAATGTGTCGAGCGTGTCCAGTGTCAACGCATGGGGTAAACCACCTTCCCACAGCGCCAACAACTTATTGGGCAGCGCGATCACAGACGTATTGGCAACGTTTTTCAGTCCTTTATTAAATCGCTCCCACCAGTAACCGGGCGGCAGCATTGCATAGCCACTGTACAAAAACTTGTTTGCTCGCGTTTCTGCTTGATAACCGTCTGTTTGCACATAGCGATAGACCCCTGTTGCGCCTGCATCGGTAAAATGAAGCCCCAGAATGCCACCATCGCCATCAAACCAGTGCCCCACTCGTTGTCCGCCCCGCTCTAGTAGCGCAGGCCCATTGCGATAAAGAGAACCGCGCAAGCCTAAAGGCACGGCACCCGCTAAAACAGTGAGCGGCACGGGACCAAATTCTATTGCAGGTTGCAGCACTGCCTTTGACCAAGCAGCAGTTTGAGTTGGTTTAGCGATCGTTATCATTGCTAAGCTCCGTATATCTAATGTTGGTAGATCTTGTCTTACTTGACAGTTTCTGTTGATTATTTGGCGATCGCAGGTAAGTCGATCACCCTGGTAATCCTTCTGTCATTCATCGCAATGCTTTTGTATCAACTCACACTCCTTTTGTATCGAGTTACATTGCTTTTGCATTGAGTCACAATCCTTTTGCATCGAGTCACAATCCTTCTGCATCGTCTGACATTGCCATCGCGATTGCCCACAGTCCTTCAACCGTAAGCTAACGTGAGTTCGGGTTAGCTGTCAGACACTCAACTCCTGACTCCTGTCTTCTACCTCCTGACTCCTGATTCCTGACTCCCCTTCACGCCACTACATTTCTTTGCGCCAATTGAGCATTCGTCGTGAGATAACCATCCTCCATCTGCACAATGCGATCAGCAATGTCGAGAATGCGATTGTCGTGCGTCACCAGCAAAATTGTGCAGCCCTGCTCTCTGGCAAGCCGCTGCATCAATTCCACCACATCGCGCCCCGATTGTTTATCCAGTGCAGCGGTTGGTTCATCTGCCAGCACCAGCTTGGGATGACTGACCAACGCACGCGCGATCGCCACTCGCTGCTTTTGCCCACCGGAGAGATATTCGGGGTAATAGGTCGATCGTTCCTCTAGCCCCACCGCTGCCAGCATTGCCTCAGTTCTCGCATTCGCATTCGCCGTTGATAAGTCGTGCAGTTCCAACGACATCAGCACATTTTGTTTGGCGGTCAGAGACTTCAGTAAGTTATGCGCCTGAAAGATATAGCCAATGTTGCTCCGTAGCGCCACCATTTGCGCCTTCTTCGCGCCGCAAAGCTCCTGCCCCAACACCTGCAAACTGCCGCTTTGAGTCGATCGCAAACTGCCAATCAACGATAGCAACGTCGTCTTACCCGACCCCGACGGCCCCGTCATAATGACAATTTCGCCCGCCTGAATCTCTAAATTGATGTCGAACAACACCTGCTTTTGCAGTCGTCCCTGACCGTAATAGTGATTCAGAGCTTGAATTGAAACAACCGACTCAGCCTTATTGAGAGATTGCATGGAACACTTCTCCTGACTCCTGACTCCTGATACCAATTTGAATTGAAAATGCGACACATCCTGTAGGGGCAAGGCATTGCCTTGCCCCTACCCAGCGATTGATCTGTAGCCGTCATTCTTTTAATCGGTATGACTCCTCGTCTCTAAAAAATATCCGCTGGATCAGCCGATCGCAGCTTCCGCGTCGCGATCGCCCCCGACAGCAAACACATGCCGATCGTCAGCAGGAAAACGGTAGTGATGCGAGAGACCGTCATAAACAAAGGCAGGTTCGTCGCGCCTCTGGTCATGGCATACAGCCCGGTAGAAATCGCGGCTCCAGGCATAAAGCCCAGTACCGCTAGAATTAGCGCCTCTTGAAACACCACTATGAGCAAGTAGCGATCGCCATACCCGATCGCCTTGAGCGTGGCGTATTCTGCCAGATGCTCTGCTACATCGCTCGACAGAATTTGATAGACAATCACCGCGCCGACAATAAAGCCAATCACTGTGCCCAGGCTGAAGATAAAGCCGATCGGCGTATTGTTTTGCCAATAGGCTTTTTCCAGTTCGGCAAACTCCGCCAGCGTCATCACTCGCACATCATTCGGCAAACTTGCCTGGAGGACTTGCTGCATCTGCGCTGGATCAACGCCCGGTGCTAGTGTAATCAACCCCGCGCTGACTTCTGACTGCTTGCGATCGGGAAACAGACGCAGAAAGTTTTGATCGCTGGTAATCACATTGCCATCGGCTGCAAACGATGCTCCTACTAGAAACAAGCCTGCCACCTTGATTTTGCGGCTTCGCACTTCAGTGGGCACGACTTTGCCTGACTCCAGCGCCGCGATCATGCTGGTATAATTTCCCCGCGAACCCTGGTCAAACAACGCCATTTCGGGCATTTTGAGCTTGTCCAGGTTGCGATCGACCCCTGGCAGATTAAACACCGACTTTTCAGGATTGAAGCCCAAGAACAAAATGCCTTCATTGTGGCGTGTATCCGGGTTCTTCCATTCCCGCGAATCGGCGTACAGCGCCTCAACCGACTGCACCCCAGCAAAACTTCTTGCTTGATAGAGCCGTCGTCGCGGAAAGTTCGTCATGCTCACAATGTTGCGTGCCAGCGGACTGACCAACACCAGATCGGCTCGCAAACTGCGGTGCACCTGTGTATTGCTGTCATAGAGAGCTGTCCGAAAGCCCAACTGCATAAACATCAGCATGTCAGCAAACGCAATGCCAGCCATTGCGACGAGGAGACGGTTGCGATCGCGGCTTACTTGCAGCCATGCGAGGGGAATTTTGCGTTTCATTACATGTGTAGGATGGGGAGGCAATGAGGGCAAGGGGGAGTAAGGGGAGCAGAGGCGGCAGCAGGAGAGGCGTTTTCATTGATTCTGGCCCCTCTCACTTCTCACCTCACCTTTCACTTTCAGCCTTTAGCGATCTGCACCGTGACTTCGAGGTTAGTGAGACCAGCGACTTTACGGCTTCCGAGTTTGTCCAACCGAATTTTGACTTCCACAATGCGCGCATCGGCATCAGCGGTTGGGTTCGTGTCCAGCACGCCTTTCTTCTGGATTTGCAGCCCAATTTCATCGACCGTACCGCGCACTTCACCGCTAAACGCGCTGCTAGTGATGGTGGCAGATTGACCCCTGCGAACGGCTTGAATGTCGCTTTCGTAGATTTCAGCCACGACATACATCTGGTCAGTTTGCCCCAGTTCTGCAATGCCCTGGTCGCCCACAATTTCGCCTGACCAGGTATGAATTTTGAGCATTTGCCCATCACGGGGCGATCGCACCAATGCCAGAGCCAGATCTGCCTGTGCCTGCTTGACGGCGGTTTGTGCGCTTACCACCTCCGCTTCTGCGGCAGAAACATCGACCGGACGCACCTCCGCCACGCTGTTCAAGGTATTTTTGGCCTGTTGCAGTTGCGCTCTAGTCGTATCTGCTACCAATTGCTTGCTGTCTCGTGACGAAGCAGAAATTGCGCCCTGCTCGTAAAGTCTCTGGTAGCGCTGGGCTTCAAGCTGGGCGTTGTTTAACTCTGCTTGCAGCCGTGCGATCGCGGCGGCCTGTGCGCCAATTTCACCCGTTTTTGCCCCTGCTTTTACCTGGGCCACCTTCGTGAGCGCAATCTGCACATCCTGTTTGGCTTTTTCCAACGCGGCTTGCAGACGATCGTGGGAATCCAGCACCGCAATGACCTGTCCCGCTTGCACCCGATCGCCTCGCCTCACCAGCAGTTGCTCCACCCGGCTACCCTGACTCGATGCTGCTAGGCGAATGACTTCGCCCTGGGGTTCCAATCGACCCAAAGCCGTTACGCTGGTGGCCCCTGCATTGACTGGCAAAGCCTGAGCCACTCTTGGAGGAGCCACTGCCAGCCGCGAAAAACCGTAGAACAGACAGGCGGCCGCGATCGTCCCTCCAATTGCCGCTACGATGAGCATTCGTCGATTCGTTACTTTAGAAAGTGGCTGACCAACCCCGCTCGTTTTAGGTGTCGCTGTTTGCATAGGAGAATACCTCTAGATTTCGAGCAACCCGCAAAGCCGCATTCAAGGCGATGAGTGCTTATGCAATAAATTGCATTAAATGATAGTCTATATTCAACTATTTGCATATGTCAATCAGTGCATATGCAAATAGTTGAATTAATTTATGTCTGAGCCGATTAAGTATTTGAGCCAATTAAGGAACGAACCGATGGCACTTACCCACGCAATTTTGGCACTTCTCGTCAACTGCCCTCAAAGCGGGTACGACCTCACCAAAAACTTTGAGGAGTCTGTAGGCTGCTTCTGGAAAGCCACTCACCAGCAGATCTACCGTGAACTTGCCAAACTTGAAGCGCAGGGATGGGTACAGCCCACCACCGTCTTACAGGAAGGTCGTCCTGATAAGAAGGTCTACGGCATCACAGAGCTTGGGCAGCAAAAGCTTGCCACCTGGGTTGCGGCTCCCTGCGACACAATGGCGATTAAAGAAGAACTGCTAGTCAAAGTGTTTGTCGGTGCTCTAGTGTCAACGCCTGTCATTCAGCAGCAGCTTCTCCAGCATCGTCAAATTCATACCCATCAGCTTGCTCACTATCGTCAAATCGAAGCTGTGGAGTTTCAGAACTTCCATGCCCTCACGCTGGAAAGTAAACTGCAATATCTGGTGCTGCGTCGGGGCATTCGTTACGAAACCGATTGGATCGGTTGGTGTGATGAAGCGCTGGCCTTGCTGCATGAGGAGACAGAAGGAAAGGAGAAATGATGCCGCAAGTGCCGCGATCGCAGAAGAGCAGTAATGGCATCCACTACTCTGTCCACTGACCCATGCACCCTTCGATGGCGCTTTTTGTTGCAATCACAAAATAATCATAACAAGCAATCATAGCCCGGTCTGCTAATATATTTAGGTTGTTCAGGTTAATAGCATCGTTGAGTCAGTCCATAGACCTACCCAAGGTAGACGATTTTTTACAAGAACTGGCAACCATTCAGCAAACAGGCTCCAAGCGCATCGCGTTGCTGGGCTCACGCCACGTTCCCATCACCCATCAGAACTTGATCGAAATGATGAGCTATGCCCTGGTCTTAGAGGGTAATCGCTTGATCACGTCTGGTGCCACAGGAACCAACCAGGCAGCCATTCGCGGTGCAATGCGGGCAGATCCGACACTGCTAACCGTGATTCTGCCTCAAAGTATGGAGCGACAGCCGCGAGAATCGCGCGATCAGCTAGAGCAGGTTATGCATTTGGTTGAAAACCCTAGCAACGACACGTTATCCCTAGCTGAAGCTAGCGCGCTCTGTAATGCTGAGATCATTTCGCGCTGTCAGCAGTTAATTTGCTTTGCCTTTCATGACAGCCAAACGTTGCTCACAACCTGCCGCGAAGCTGAAGATCAACGCAAAATCGTAACACTATTCTACTTTGACTAAGAGGATGTCTGAGAAGTGTCAGAGACGCTGCCTTCGCCCCCTCAATCCCCCAGAATTGGGGGATTTCCACCTCAGAACCCCTCAAATTTGGGGGGTAAGGGGGGCGGTTCGGGTAGGCATTCATACCTTTTAAGACATCCAATTTAATCACTCCGTAGGCTCGGGTAGGATGTGTTAGCGCAGCATAACGCATCACTTTTAGGGATGAAGATCAACGCAAAATCGTAACACTCTTTTATTTTGATTAGTTAAGTCAACTTTGATTAGTTGAGCCAAATGGTTGTTCAACTAATCACGTTTCAGCGCAAACTTCACATCAGACAGCACTTCTGATGCGTGTGTAAAAAAGCGCATCCAGATCGAACGGCCCAGATGCGCTTTTTCACTGCAACAAACGCAAAGTTCAATCAGTCATTCGATCGGATTGCCACCTGAAGCCAACTTAACGAGTCAGTAGGTTAATTGCAGCCCCAGCAGCGGCACCTGTCAGCGCATTGTTCACGGCATGATGCCGACCTGTAACGGTGCCAGTCAGAACAGACGCACCGGCACCAACAGCCGCGTCGCGCGGTAAATCACGATGCCCAGGGTGCTTACCAAACGCGCTATTAGCACCACTGACAGCCGCACCAGCCGCCGCGCCATTAATCGCGCCGCGCGCCGCCGATCTATGAGTGATGGCACCCGTAACAACGCCAGCAGCGGCACCAATGCCTACATCTCTCAACAGACGGTCATCGGCGGCAGCAGGACTAGCCGGAAGAAGCGCCGTACCGGCCAACGTTGTAGCGAGCAGACCTGGCAAGAATGCACGGTTCAAAGCGTGATTGATCATAGTACCTCCTTAACGATGGGGTAGAGAACGATGGTTTAACGCCTGAACGTTTCAATACATTCAGTGTAAAGAGCGTGGGCGAGTTTGCCCTATCTCTTAAGAATGATTAGCACGCTAAGGATTTTGTTGAGATCTGCGATCGCCATCACAGCGACATTCATCGATCATCGGCGCAACAAAATTTCCAGCGATCGCACGGTTGTCGTTGCCTGATTAACCATAAGCAGACGTAGATGAAATGGGTCTGCTTTCACTGGCAGCTTGTCGTTGTGGCATGCTAAAGCTGGGACAAAACCTTGTGGAAATGTCTTGTAGCGTTTCTCGATCCATCAGCCACAGTTGCATCTAAGACGGGTATCAGGTTTAGGATATGGAGTGTGGTAAAGGCAAAGAAAACTGGTTATAACTGTTGCTGAACTTGAACTGTTGCTGAACTTGTTGATCAATCGTCGCCAAAAAGCTGCTGTGAAAGGATTATCTGAAAAAGTTGTTGCTGGTGGGTTCACTTTGGCACTGCTGTTACTAGGCGGTGTTGGCGTTGAGTCCTATCTCAGTGTCAACAAACTGACCGAGAGTCAGCGATTGATTAACCACACGCACCATGTTTTAAACACCCTCAACCAAATTTCCAACAGCTTAGAAAATGCCGATCGCGGGCGACGGGCCTACTTTGCCGCAAAGGGTGAAGACGAATTGACCACCTGGCGTGCAGGCGTACAAACAACGAAACAAGCGATCGCCGATACCAGGCAACTCACAGCCGATAACCCAAAGCAGCAGCAGCGCTTAAACGAAGTCGAGCCACTCATCACCGAACGGTTAGCGTTGTTTCAGCGCTTCATCACACTGGTGCGCCAAAACAAGCTGGGACTGGTCGAACAGAATGCCATCCTTAAACAGAACCTCTTCTTGCAGCAGCAAATCCAACTAAAGCTGCAAGTGATGAAACAAACTGAACAAACGCTGTTTCAACAACGATCAGATGACATCGATCGCGTCGTGGCGCAGGCGATCATTGTGGCTGGCATCGGCTACGGCGCAAGCTTTTGCTTGCTAACCAGCATCTTTTTTCTACTTCAAAGAGAAATCCGCTCCCGTAAAGCGGCCGAAGTTGCGCTGCAGAAGCATGCCGAAGACGTTTACGACCTGTATAATCATGCACCCTGCGGCTATCACTCACTGGATGACACAGGCACCATTATTCGCATCAACGATACAGAGCTAGCGTGGCTAGGATATACCCGCGATGAGATCATTGGCAAGAAGGCGTTTAGCGAACTGACGACCGCTCAAAGTGCTTTAGTGTCTCAGGAAAAGTTTCCTCTTTTCAAAGAGCAGGGCTGGATCAATGATGTCGAATTTGAACTCGTTTGCAAAGATGGCACCATTTTGCCTGTCAGTCTGAGCGCAACAGCCATTAAAGATGCGGCGGGCAATTTTGTGATGAGCCGCTCGACGCTGTTTAATATCAGCGACCGGAAACGCAGCGAAGCCGAACGCAAGCAAACCCAAATCGCGCTGCAACAGGCAAACGAACAATTAGAAGCCAGAGTGCAGGCACGCACAGTCGAACTGTCCCAGGTAAATGCATTACTTCGTAGTGAACTGATCGAGCGCAAACAGGCGGAGCAGGCCTTATTAGAAAGCGAAAAGCAACTTCGCCTGATTACCGATGCCTTACCCGTACTCATCTCCTACGTTGATGCAGAACAGCGCTACCGCTTCAACAATCAAGCGTATGAGCAATGGTTTGGCTACGAGTGGGCAATGCTTCAGGGCCAGTACCTCAAGGATGTTTTAGGGGAAACGGCTTACCAGGCAATTAAACCCCACGTTGAGGCCGCGCTATCAGGGCAGCAAGTCAACTACGAAAGCTATGTGCCTTACAAAGAGGGTGGCAAGCGTTGGGTGAGTGCTGTTTACATTCCCGATTTTGGCGAAGGAACTGTAAAGGGTTATTTTGCGCTTATCAGTGACATTACTGATCGCAAACAAGCCGAAGCCGCACTACGTGATAGTGAGCAGCGCTTGAGCTTGGCCGTCGAAGGTTCAGGCATGGCGACGTGGGATATTGATTTAGCAACAGGGAAGGCGCTCTGGTCAACCCAACACTTCAAGCTGCTGGGGTATGAACCCGTGCCCAGTGGCGAGGCCACATTAGATATGTGGCGCAGTTGCGCGCATCCCGATGATCTAGAGTGGGTGTCGCTGGCAGCAGAACGAGCAATCCAAGACCGATCGCTCTATCGTTCCGAGCATCGCATTATTCGCGCTGATAACGGGCAGATCGTCTGGCTAGCAGCGTTTGGTCGGGCACTCTACAACGAGGCAGGACAGGCAGTTCGCTTTCTAGGCATCATTCTTAATATTACCGATCGCAAGCAGACAGAATTAGCTCTCCAGCAGGCTAAGGAAGGGCTAGAACTACAGGTGCAGGAGCGCACAACCGCGCTCAGACAAACGAATGACGACTTGCGACGATCAAATCAAGAGCTAGAACAGTTTGCCTATGTTGCTTCTCACGATTTACAAGAACCGTTGCGTGCCGTTATGGGCTACACCCAACTGCTAACTCAAGACTACCGCGATCGCTTAGACGAAACAGCCCTAAGCTACGGAACCTACATCGTTGAAGGCGCAGCGCGGATGCAGCAATTGATTCAGGATCTATTGCACTACTCGCGGGCAGGCACTCGTGACCTTGTTTTTGAACCCACAGATGGCAATGCAGTCTTAGAGCAAGTGCTCAACACCTTACACATTGCGATCGCTGAAAGCAACGCTACCATCACTTATGATCCTCTACCAACCGTACTTGCCGATAGAAGCCAATTAGCGCAACTCTTTCAAAACCTCATTGGCAACGCCATTAAATTCTGCCGCGAAGGGTCGCCTCAGGTACACATCAGCGCGAGGAGAGAGGAGAGAGGAGAGAGGAGAGAGGAGTCTGAGGAAGCAGGGGAAGAAATGCAAGATCTAGAACTCAAAACTCAAAACTCAAAACTCAAAACTCTCCTTGACATCCCATCCCTATTACCCGATACTCTCAACCCCGCATGGCTTTTCTCCGTCCGCGATCAGGGCATTGGCATCAAGCCGCGCTATCTAGAGCGTATTTTTGAAATCTTCAAACGGCTCCACACGCGTACTGAGTTCCCAGGGACAGGGATTGGGTTAGCCATCTGTAAAAAGATTGTCGATCGACATGGTGGGCAGATCTGGGCAATATCAGAATTGGGGAACGGCACCACTTTTTACTTTACAATTCCTTCTGCTGACGATTCAGACCCATGACCTTACAAACCTTAGACTCGATCGAGATTTTGCTGGTGGAAGATTCTCCCAGTGATGCTCATCTCACGATTAAAAGCTTTGAGCAAGCAAAAATTGCCAATACCCTGCATTGGGTTGAAGATGGCGAAACGGCAATGAATTATTTACGGCAGCAGGGCGATTATGCCCATGCGCTGCGTCCTGACCTGATTGTGCTGGATCTAAATTTGCCAGGGATGGATGGTCGTGAAGTGTTGGCAGAACTCAAAGCCGATGATGACCTCAAACGCATTCCGGTTGTGGTTCTCACCACTTCAAGCAGTGAGGAAGACATCCTGCGATCGTATAACCTGAACGCCAACTGCTACGTCACAAAACCGTTTGATGTACGGCAATTTATGCAAGTAGTGCAGCTAATCGGAGATTTTTGGCTGGCAGCCGTCAAATTACCGCGAGACTAGCCCGAAAGACGCTCTGAAGCAGAACTAAGATGGCCGTGAATTTACGGATGTCGCGTTAGCGTTATCAGGGCATCTTGAGGAAGCATGTCTAATGTCACACTGAGTAGGTCTCCGTCAATTTCTTGGTCTCTGCGGTAAGGCGGGGTGTTATGAATGAAATACCAAAGCATGTGTTGTTGGTAGAGGATAGTCCTACCGACGCTGCTTTATTACGCCGATCTTTTCTACACTTAGAACAAACGAATCATCAATCAAAGTGGCAGTTGACGCACGTTGAGCGGCTAAGCAGCGCGATCGAAGCGTGCTCTACTCAACCCATTGATATCGTCTTGCTGGATCTCCGCCTACCTGATTCAGACGAGGAGGAGACGCTACTAGAATTTCGTGTCAGCGTGCCCGATATCCCAGTTGTCGTGCTAACCATGATGGACGATGAAGCGCTGGCAATGCAGGCAATGGCAGGTGGAGCGCAAGATTATCTCGTGAAGGGTCAAATTACGCTGTCTCTCTTGGGGCGATCGCTGCGCTATGCCATTGAACGAGGAAATATTCTCAAGCGGCTTAAAACCAGCGAACAGAGCATGCTAAGAGCGCTAGAACAAGAGCAGGAACTGAATCTGCTGAAGTCAAGCTTCATTTCAATGGCATCGCATGAGTTTCGTACACCCATGACGATGATTCGCACGGCGGTAGAGCTGCTGCAAAACTTTCACCATGAATTAACCGAGACAAAACGGCAGGAGTATTTCGATCGCATCAAAACCGCCATTAAGCAAGTTATGCAATTGCTTGATGAAGTCTTATTACTGGGCAGCACCGAGACTGGATTGCATTACAAGCCAGAGTCAGTTGACTTAGTTGAGTTCTGCACTGAACTTACCGAAGAATTGCAGTTTAGCAATAGCGACAGTCATACAATCAAGTTTGACTGCCAGGGAAGCTGTTCACCCGCTGTAATGGATGCTGCATTACTAAGGCATATTTTTACTAATTTGCTTTCCAACGCCTTGAAGTACTCACCCCAAGGTGGTGAAGTCCAGTTCACACTCTGCTATCAGAATGCGAAAGCAAGGTTTTATATTCAAGATCAGGGCATTGGGATTCCTACCAAAGATCAACCTCACCTTTTTGAGACGTTTTATCGCTGTGCCAACGTCGGCAAAATTCAAGGCACTGGCTTGGGATTGGCGATCGTCAAAAAATGCGTCGAGCTACATCAGGGGCAAATTCAAGTTTGCAGCGAAGATGGTAAAGGCACAACCTTTACCGTCACGCTGCCCTTACAACCCGGATCGCGCGTTCTGCTTAAATAGACGGTTGGCGTTGAGAAGGAAGCAGGCGCGATCGAAACAACAGTTAATATGTCCTGCTAAAATCGCAACCCTACACCTGCTTGAAGTGATGCAGCTGTATTGCCCCCTTTGCGATAAGCGTCAAAGGCAATAACGGCATTTCCAAAAATCACCGCCTGACTGTTTGGTAAAACATAATCAATGCCTGGTTGAATCGCAAAGCCAGTTTTATTCCCCAATGGTGTCGTGCGATCGTCGTCCAGAGGCACGGCTGCGCCCACACCGAGATACACATCAGTGCGCCAGTTGATTGGGAGGTCATAAGAAATGGTAGGAACCAGCGTGGTGCGTTTACCAATCAATGCCTGTGCTCTAACCGAGACAGGCAGCTTGAGAAACTTATAGCGAGCCGCAATCACCCCTGACGTCCGCTCAGGCTCTCCTGGCTCACCGTGAGTCAAGCCAACAGCTACCCCAGCACCCACATAGCTTCCGTAGGCAGCCTGTGCCGTCGCAGACGATTGGACAGTCAATAGCATACCAACGGCAAGGGCAGCGCCACCCAAAAACATAGAGCCGCTCTGCCAGAGTTGTGTTGTCTGCCGACTGGAAACGGCGCGCTTGAGATGGTTCATGTAGTTACTCCTTAACACCCACTCAGCAAGGGCTTAGTTCAATGCTTAAATTTAGCCCAATTCTTGAAGATTGAAACACTTATTTAGGCAGTCACGGGATCAAGATTGCGTTTAGGATCAAGGACAATCACTCATGTTTTTAACGTTGGCTACTCTCGGTCAGCACAGCACAGCAAAAGAGGTGCTTGAATCTTCGCGATCGCCTATACTCAGCGTCACTGATGCCTGCGAGTAGAGCTGCAAAAGCTTTTCCTGATTACCCAACTTACTTTATTTGTTAGCGTGTCTGTATGTCAGAGCTTCTTCCTTCCGCCGATCGCTACAACCAATTGCTAGACCAGATTGTGCAAATGACCCTGAAGGGCAATATTCGCTCGAAGGAACAGGTCTATCAGTTGCTCGTTGAAGGGGTTATCCCTGGCACGGGTGAATTGTTTGAGCGCAGTCTGCAAACGCAGGTTGAAAGCGTTCAAGTGCAGGTTGCGACAGAAACCGATGAGCTGAAACAGGCAAAAGCATCCCGTCGCCGTCGAGCACTTCAAACGATTCAAGGCGAGTGGGAACGCTGGCAACAGCAGAACCAGGCAACCGAAGCGATCGCCAGTGTGATCCAATCCGTGATTGCAGCGGATGCAGCACAACGACTGACGGAGTTTTTGCGCGCGATCGATCCCAACCAGCCCCAGTGCTTAAGCAGCACGCAACTCAAACAACTTGCCACTGCACTTCAACAGCAGGGCGACGTGAGCGATACCGACACCCAGCAAGAGCTGTACCAGTTAGCCGCAGGCATTCGTCAAGGACTTGAGTCATGGGACAGAGTGCAAAGCCACCTTGTCAGTTGGATCTACGATCAGGGTCAGGCCCTTGGGTTTGCAGGTACGCCTGGACAGAGCAGTCCCTGGGCCGTGTGGTCAAAGCAGCTAACCAATCCTTTACTCATTCAGTTGTTTCGGGCACTGTCGCTGAATGAGTCTGTCAGTGAGTTTGCCGCTCGTCTTGCTAACTTAGACACGCGTACCTGGATTGAATTAGTCATTCTCTTACAGTACCTACAGCAAGGACTTATCGCCTGGTTCGATCGGCTGGTGTACGATGCGAAAGTCGGTGCAAAGCTATCGATTTCTACGTTTCTAGCTTTCTCAATCATCTGGTCTCAACTGGCGCGAGGGTTTGCTCAGGCAACGGCATTGAACTCACTCCATCGCACCCAACTTTCAGAGGGGGCATTTCAAGTGACTCTGCAAATTTTGCGATCGTTTGCTCAGCGCCCATATTTTCCCCTTTATGGCGGCGTTTTTGCTTCGTTTCCAGGGAGCCAACTGCGGAGCATCGTGAACTACCTGAATGAACCACTGAAGCGTGTTGAAGGTACCCAGGAAAAAGCACGCATCTTAACGTTGATTGGCTCCTCAGAACGGGCACAAGGATTGCTCGATCGAGCCAAAGAATTTCACGATATTGCCAGAGAGATTGCAGCCGAAGCAGGCGATCGTCCCTGTGAGATTGCCAACCTCAACCATCTCAGCCGGACTTGTGTGGCTCAGAAACGCTACAGCGAAGCCATTAATTACAGCCAAAGAGCGCTGATTTTGAGCCGTCAGTCGGGCGATCGCTTGGGGGAGGCCAATGCTCTGGTAAACCTGGGCTACAGCGAAGTGCTGCAAGCGCAACAGGTGGAGCAAGCCGAACCAGAAGTCTACGAAACGGCCATTAACTACTTACAGCAAGGCTTGAAGCTGGCGGAACAGTTGGGCGATCGTCAAAGCCAAGCATTCGCCTTTAACAGCCTGGGCATTGCGCATGTCGTGTTAGAGCAACCCAAAGCCGCGGTCGAGCATTTATTAGAGGGACTCAAAGCCGCTCAGGTTTCGGGGGATTTATACTTGCAAGGGCAGAACCTCGCGTACTTAGCAGAAGCCTACTACCGCTTACAAGATAGTAACAGAGCCATCTACACAGGTTGCCTGGGTATGTACTTCCTCGAAAGCATCGCCTCGCGTGAGTGGCGGCAACCCGCAGGACTGTTGACCATTCTCAAAGGACAGCTTGGTGAGACATTCGCGACGATCTTAGCCCAGCTTCGCCCTGAACTGATTCCGACGATTGGCGTTGACGGCTATGATCATCTGCCCGTTTTGCTTGAGCAGTATCGGCAGCTTGAATAGGGAGTGCCATCTCACACGTGCCACTCCACAAACAGGTACATTTGCTGATTGATTACTTTTGTCACTTGTAATACTGAATATATTCATGTGTTTCAGGTGTTGGTGGAGATGAGTCAAATGAACGCCTTTCAACGCTGGTTAGTGATTCCAATGGCAACTGCGATCGCCTGGGGAACCGCTTCAACCGCTCTCAGTCAGTCCGTTGCGATCACGCCCAACTCACAAACGATTCAACTGAGTGGAACATCCGGTGGCAGCAAGCGCGATGCCAAAGGGTGCGCTGGCTCCATTGCTGCGACTCCCAACCACGTCATTCAGATTACGGACGATGCCAACTTGCAATTTACAGTGCAATCCTCTGGTGAGCCCACTCTGCTGATCCGCAGCGGTTCTGGGCAAGATTTTTGTGTGCCAGCCGATGAGTACTCGAATGGCAAAATTACAATTCCCGGACGGTGGAGCAAAGGTACCTACTCGGTGTACGTGGGCGATCGGGCCAAAGGTCAACATCCCTATACACTTTCTGTTTCTCGCAGCTAGAGTGCGAGAAACAGAAAGTGTTGGCATGCTATTAGTGGTTTAAAGACAATCAGCAAAGAGGGGGACGCTGCATGCAGCGTCCCCCTCTTTAATTTTATGCAGAATACTTCTTAAATACGATCTTCACCCCTGACATAAGCGCCCTTGGTAGGCTAGTCATCAAACGTCTGGGCGGACACCTCGACGGCACTGACATCGATCGTTCCAGGCGGAGTAAAACGGCTAAAGTGTCCGTTCTCAACCTTCAACGGCTCACTACAGCTAGGGCAGACAAACTCTGTCTGGTTCAGGCTGAAAAATTCATGGTGACATACAGGACAATCTGACTGAATGAGATTACGTTTTAACCACCAACGAAACCCAAAAAAGGCGATCACAGGTGTAATGATAATCAAACCAACCAGAATCAAAAATGATTTGACCAACCAGCCAAGGCCGATCGCGCCTAATAGCCAGATGATGGCAAACGGCAACAGCCAGCGACTGACCTCAGCGAAGCCGCTTTGAAAATGCTTAAAACTATCCTGGTTCACGGCAGTCTCCTGCACAACGTCGTCTCGAATACTCCTATCCTACTGAGAAATTGCCCCGGTGCCTAAGAGAAATTCCCTACCTGTTTGGGTAGAGATCCCTACTATTTAGGACTTATGCAAACCTCGGAGGTTTCAACCAAGCATCAGATATTGTAACTAAACATAGTCGCTTAAACCTCCGAGGCTTTGGTCAGAATGCGTAAGTTCCGCGCTACAAAATAACACCCATCGAACTCTCCCATAGCAAGCTGCCATTAAGAGAACCCAACAGGTGTTGATACAAACGAGTCTCTATTAGTCCAGAAACGGATGATCTAGAACAAACCAAGCGTCAGAGACTTGTCAATAGGGAAGGCCGCGCCAATACCAAGCCAGAGCGTCACCAGTGTTCCAACCAAAAACACGGTTGTTGCAACGGGACGGCGGAACGGATTCTGAAACTTGTTTACGCTCTCGATGAAAGGAATGACAATCAAGCCCAATGGTACCGAAGCCATTGCTACTACACCCAACAGCTTGTTAGGGACAGTCCGCAAGATTTGGAACACCGGGTAAAGATACCATTCCGGCAAAATTTCTAGCGGGGTTGCAAAGGGATCAGCAGGTTCGCCAATCGTTGCCGGATCGAGCACTGCGAGACCCACGTTAAGCGCGATCGTTCCCAGAATCACCACTGGAAAGATATAGAGCAAATCGTTAGGCCATGCAGGCTCACCATAATAATTGTGACCCATACCCTTGGCAAGCTTGGCACGCAACTGAGGATCGGATAGATCCGGTTTTTTAACCGTTGCCATAGTAAAATCGCTCTCCTATTTGTTCTGAAGTCGGCAGGGGGTGCAAGCAGTGAAGTCTGAGCAAAGTAGTTTCCACTATATAAGGTCTGATCCGAAATAAGCACCTATCCCGGATCGTCGTCAGAAAACCCTTACAACGGGCCAGAAATACCTTGCTTGCGAATCATCAAAAAGTGCAGCAGCATGAAGACTGCAATCAACCAGGGCAGGACGAACGTGTGAGCGCTGTAATAACGGGTTAGAGTTGCCTGACCAACGCTAGAACCGCCCCGTAGCAAATCAGAAATGAGTACGCCAACCACTGGAATGGCTTCGGGTACGCCAGACACAATCTTGACTGCCCAATAACCAATCTGATCCCAGGGCAGTGAGTAACCTGTCACCCCAAAAGAGACCGTGATGACGGCAAGGATAACGCCTGTAACCCAGGTCAATTCACGGGGCTTTTTAAAGCCACCCGTCAAATAAACCCGGAACACATGCAGAATCATCATGAGCACCATCATGCTGGCAGACCAGCGGTGAATAGAGCGAATGAGCCAGCCAAAGCTAACTTCGTTCATGATGTACTGAACGGATTCAAACGCTTCTGCCACAGTGGGCCTGTAGTAAAAGGTCATCGCAAACCCAGTAGCGAACTGGATGAGGAAGCAAACTAACGTAATGCCGCCTAGACAGTAAAAAATGTTTACGTGGGGAGGGACGTACTTGCTAGAAATATCGTCGGCGAGTGCCTGAACCTCTAACCGCTCCTCGAACCATTGGTATGCTTTCGAGTCGGTTACCTGCTTAGTGAACATGAAGCAAGAATTCCTAAAAGATGTATTGCTGTTCCTAAAGAATGTAACACAGACACAGGCTGCTTTTCATGCGAAAAACGAATCATTATGATGGCTCGATCGTCTAGTAGCACAGGGGTCTTCTCGCGTTTGCCATCCGGCGCGACTGAGGCTGGCAATCCTTAAGGTCAGATAAAGTTTTCTAAAGCCGATGGTCTGCCTAATGGTGCGATCGCACGGTAGCTAGTAGCAGACTTTCTCTGACTGACGTTAAGATTAGTCACTATGAGCAAAAATCACTCCTGGGCTAGACGGCTTATCGCTGTTCTGTTAACGGTTTTGATCACGTTGGGTTGGGCCGTGCCGCAAGCGCAGGCACTAACGGATGAGCAAAAGCTGCTGGCAGAAGTTTGGCGATTGGTTGATCGTGCTTATGTAGACGACACGTTTAACCATCAAAACTGGTGGCTGGTGCGCCAGAAAGCGTTTAAGCAGCCGTTGGGCGATCGTGAGCAGACCTATGCAGCCATTCAACAAATGCTGACAAGTTTGGATGACCCGTTTACGCGGTTACTCAAACCTGTGCAATACCGAAGTTTACAGACCAACACCTCTGGCGAACTAACTGGCGTTGGATTGCAAATTGCGTCGGATGCCGAGACAGGCAAGTTACGCGTGATTGCACCCATTGCAGGCTCACCTGCCGATCGCGCAGGAGTCAAGCCAGCCGACACTATTGTGAAAATTGACGGAGTGCCCACAGCGACTCTGACACTTGATGAAGCAGCCGCAAGGATGCGGGGCATCATTGGTAGCCAGGTGACGCTGACGATTCAACGCGAAAGCGAGGCACCGATTGAACTGAACGTGGTGCGCGCTCGCATTGAATTGAATCCAGTCTATGCCGAATTGCGATCGCAGCCTCCTTCGGCAAACAAGGATACTCCTGCCAACGTTGGCTATATTCGCTTGAGCCAATTTAATGCGAATGCCACGGTTGAACTTGCTCACGCCATCGAACGTCTGGAAAAGCAAGGGGCAGATTCATACATTTTGGACTTGCGGAATAATCCGGGTGGGTTGCTGCAAGCAGGCATTGAGATCGCTCGTCTCTGGCTCAACAAAGGCACGATCGTCTACACCGTGAATCGACAAGGCATTCAAGGCAGTTTTGAGGCCACAGAGCAAGCTTTGACAAGCGATCCCCTGGTGGTGCTGGTCAACCAGGGCACAGCCAGCGCCAGTGAAATCCTCGCCGGAGCTTTGAAGGATAATGGTCGCGCTACGATTTTGGGCGAAAAGACCTTTGGCAAAGGCTTGATTCAATCCCTCTTCGATTTATCCGATGGGTCGGGATTGGCTGTGACAGTCGCAAAGTATGAAACGCCTGCTCACATTGATATCAATAAACTTGGCATTAAGCCAGATGTGACCGTGCCACTTGATCCCATTACAGGTGCACAAGTAGCAACACCCGACGATCGCCAGTATCAAACCGCTGTAGAGCTGTTGACTACCCATTCCATGATTGCTGGGGCTGCCTGATGCCAGGGCTGCCTGCCGAGCGCACCTATCACGACCCGCTGCATGGCGCGATCGCGCTGGATGGCAGCGATCCCACTGAAGCGTTACTCATTCGGTTAATTGATACACCTGCCTTTCAGCGGCTGCGGCGGGTACGGCAGTTGGGGCCAGCCAGCCTTACCTTTCATGGTGCTGAGAGTTCACGGTTCACGCATTCAATTGGGGTACTGGCGATCGCACGTCGAGCCTTCGATCGTTTAGCCAAATCCTATCCCCAGCTTCAGCCCTACCGTGCGGTTGTGCTTTGCGCGGCTTTACTGCATGACATTGGGCACGGGCCGTTTAGCCACACTGGAGAAGACGTTTTTGGCAGCAACCATGAGCACTGGACGGGTCGCATTTTGCAGGAGTCGCAACCCATTCGAGACGCGTTGGATGCCCTTGATCCCACGCTGCTAGGGCAAATACTTCAGGTCTACGTGAAAAAGCATCCCATCCCGCTGGTCTGGCAACTGGTATCAAGCCAATTGGACTGCGATCGCCTCGATTACCTGATGCGCGATAGCTACTTTACCGGAGCCTCCTACGGCAGAATCGATTTAGATCGGATTCTCATGGCGATGCGCTACGACCCAGTGACGCAGCAGCTTGTGGTCGCACGGAAAGGCATGACTGCTGTTGAGCATTACTTAATCGTGCGCTACTTCATGTATGCCCAGGTATACAACCATCCCAAAAACATTGCTGCCTGTTGGGTGTTGCAGCAAGCGTTTGTGCGTGCTCGTGAGTTGTTGCAGCAAGGCTGGCTAGAGGTCGATGATACCGTCAAGGCATGGCTCTCTGGAGACTGTCCACGCCTGCCCTTGCAGCAGTATCTCGCGGCGGACGATGGTGTTTTTACCTATCACCTGCAACGCTGGCAAACCAGTGACGATCCGCTTTTGGCTGATCTGTGCCGACGGTTTATCGATCGTGATTTACCCAAGGCACTGGATGTCACGCATCTCGCTCAGGAGGAGCGTCAAGCCCTGTTACAGTCTGTCTATCAACGGCTCACACCGAGCAACGCGACCTATTATGTCGGTTTGCAAGTATCTCTGAGCCGTGGCTATACCCTTTATCAGCGTGGAATCAGGTGTCAAACTACCCAGGGATTGCAGGAATTAAGCGAATTGTCTCCCCTGGTGCAAACGTTAACCACTCCTTATGAGCGAGCATGGCTGATCTACCCACGCGCGATCGAGCCTGCCCTGTCTGCGCTATTGAAAGCACCCTGAGGCGACAGAAGCGATCGCAAACGTGTGCCGTTCAGCTAACTGTCGGATGACTTCTTGAGTGTTACTCGTTACGCTTAAGCAAATATACGTCATCATTCGAGGTGTTTTAGTACGCAAAGGTTACGATGCAAAAGTTCCTGACACGTAGCAGTAAGTGTTTGCCCTTTAGAACGCGAACGTATGAGCTATAGCAGTCCTAAATCATTTGTGAGATTGAGAGGCTTTGTGAGAAAGGATTCCAGTGGAATCCTTTCTCACAATCCAAACAGGATCGCTATAGATGCCAAACCGATGTTTGATTCAAGCCTTGCTTTTTTACATTTAGAGTCCAGTGATCTGTCGTATTGTTTGCTGTAGCTGTATTGTTTGTTGTAATTGATATGACATCTATCGCATTCTTGAAGCAACTGTAAAACGAAGAGGCTTTGAAGAAGGATTCGTTCAGAAGCTTTTTCACCAGCCAAATAGGATTGCTACATTGCTGGAACCTTGGACTGAAGCAAGTTGTTGAGGATCTGGCTTGATGTAAACAAGCCCGTTTGCAGATGTTTGCTCTCTACTTCTGGTGACATGCAAATTCCGCCAGCCCACGCGATGCAGCAACAGCCTTTTACTCTAGCGTCTGATGCAACGGTGTTAGAGGCGATTCAAGGCATGAGTCAACGTCAGACTGACTGCGTGCTAGTGCTGGAGCAACAGCAATTAGTTGGTCTTTGCACCGCGCGTGACTGCCTGAAAGCGATCGCGGTAGGCATGAACCCAACGCTGACACCTGTTGCAGCCGTGATGACGCGATCGCCCATCACCCTCAACCCTTCTGACGCATCGGATATCGCCTGGCAGATGATGCAACAGCATAACGTGCAGCACCTGCCAGTTGTGCATCAGGAACGACACGTTTTAGGCGTGGTGACAGAGCATAGTTTGCTTCAAGCACTTGATCCATCTGTTTGGCGCAAGCAGTCTACCGAACTGTTACGGGGTAGGCATGTGATTGAGGCTCAACATGAGATGGATTCCTACTTCTATGACCAGCTTCGAGTCCAGGCACAACGGGAGCAAGCTTTGAATCGCGTGATTCAAGTGATTCGGAACTCACTGGACTTGAACACGATCTTTGCCACAGCTACGACAGAAATTGCTCAACTGCTTCAGGCCGATCGAGCCGACATCATTCAATATTTGGCAGAGCGCCCTGTTTGGAAGGTGGTATCAGACAGCCATTACAACCAGCAGCTTCACAATATTGCAGGAATGGAGTTTGCGGATGACCCTAATGAGCCGATCGCCCAGCTAAAGCGCCTGGAAGTGGTGCAGTTAGAAGATGTGGCCCAACATCCCGACGCTACTGTGAGCCAATATGCCCAACTCTTACCAGGTACCTGGCTACTGGTGCCACTTCATTTTGATGCTCGGCTTTGGGGGTGTCTGGCACTCATTCGAGATCAATACCGACGCTGGCAAGACTCGGAAGTGGAGCTTGCCTGTGCAGTAGTGGATCAATTAGCGATTGCTATTCAGCAATCGCAACTGTATCAGCAAGTGCGTCAACTAAATGAGACTCTGGAGATTCAGGTTCAGGAACGCACCATTCAACTTCGCAAGGCGCTCGACTACGAAGCCCTGCTGAAACGGATCACCGATCGCATGCGCGATAGTCTGGATGAGCGTCACATTCTGCAAACAACCGTGCAGGAATTAGCCGCTGAGTTGAATGTTTTGTGTTGCGATACAGGACTTTACGATCCGGTACACAACGCCATCACGATTTGCTACGAGGCGATTCGATCGGATACGTTTGAAACGGCCAAAGGGGCTGTGATTCCTATACCAGACCTAGCAGATGTGGGTCAGGAAATACTAGAGGGGCGATGGGTACAGTTTTGTGTGCTTCGTACCCCTTTAGAAGCCTTTCGCAAAGTCAGCCACCAATATGCCATTCTGAGTTGCCCTCTTATCGACGGCCAGGGCATTTTGGGGGACATGTGGCTTTTTCGACCGCGTGAGCAGTTTTTTAGCGAATCAGAAGTGCGTTTGGTGCAGCAAGTTGCAAACCAGTGCGCGATCGCCCTCCGCCAGTCACGTCTGTACCGAGAAATTCAAGCCCAGGTGAGCGGCCTGGAGCAATTGAACTACCTTAAAGATGATTTCCTCAGTTCGGTATCTCATGAACTAAGAACACCGATGGCAAATATCAAAATGGCGACTCAAATGCTGGAGATCATCTTCAAGCAGACAGGACTCTTTAACCACGAGTCAAGCCGCATTCCCCAGTACTTTAAAGTCTTGCAGGATGAGTGTCAGCGCGAAATCAATCTGATTAACGACTTGTTAGATCTTTCTCTCGTCGAATCTGGTGCGGATACCTTAACGCTAACGACTCAACCGTTACAGCACTGGATTCCGCGTGTGGTGGCTCCGTTGGTCGATCGTGCCAAAAGTCAGCAGCAACACCTTCTGATTGATGTACCGGCTGATCTGCCATTCTTGACCACTGATTTTGCCTGCTTGGAGCGCATTGTGACTGAACTTTTGCAAAATGCGCTCAAATACACACCTTCTGGTGAAACCATCCATGTGTTAGCTAAGACCACAGCGGATACAATCCAGCTTCACGTCAGCAATACGGGCACTGAGATTGCCGAGAGCGAACTCGATCGTATCTTTGACAAGTTTTACCGCATTCCCAACAGCGACCCCTGGAAGCATGGCGGTACTGGCTTAGGCTTGGCCTTAGTTAACCGATTGATCGAACACTTGGGAGCTAGCATCCACGTTGAAAGTGCCAATCAGCAAACAACCTTTATCATCACGTTTGCGACATCAGCACCAGCAGCGCCTCAACGCCCCTCGCCACAGAAGCACAGCTAACTCTCAGCACTAAAAATTAACCACAGCCTCTGCAACCTGCCGCGAGATGAACGGTAGAATGGCCTCATTCTGGCTGTGGGCCGTGCCTTCTGTAAAGATGACGAGCAGATAAGGTGCCGCATTGGGCAGCTCAATATACGCGGCATCGTGACGCACACGGCTCATCAATCCGGCCTTTGACCAAAGATGAGCTTTCAATGGCAGTCCTGCACCCAAAAAGCCTGTCACTTGATTTTCGGGGTCAGCCGCCAGATCCGCCGGATTCAGCGATCGCTTTAACAACTGCATCATGGACTGCGATCGGGTCGCTGAGATCGCAACACCCCCCACAATGCTGTGCAGCAAGCGTGCGGTAGCGGTTGTTGTTAACCTATTGCGGTTATCCATCAGCTCGCCCAAAAACGCTCGTTCCCGCCCATAGGCACCGTCGCACCACGTTTTCTGGTTCACGTTAATGGTTTCCAGTTCTGTCCAGGCGAGCGATTGAAAGTAGCGATTGACCAGATTACGCTGCTGTTTCCAGGTTTCAAAGGGAGCGGCAGGCAACTCAGGACCACTGGTGGTTCCGGTTAGAACGTCTACAACCAGGCTCGTGGCGTCGTTGCTGGAGTCCACAATCATATCTTTGACCGCCCGTTCCACTTCTGCTGAAGGCTGCGTCATCCCTTGCTCTAACCATTCGTGGATTGCCACCAGGTAAAACAATTTGACCACGCTAGCAGGATAGATACTCTCAACGCCGCGATAGCTAAAACCATGGGGAGCATATTGCCAGAATGCCTCAGCGCTTAAAGCCCCACCCGTATTCATGGGCGAAGGCGGATCGTAGACCAACCAGGTCATCGCTAACTGGTTACGGGCTAACCCTGGAAACGCCGCCCACGTAGCTTCCAGGATGCGATCGCCCACCGCTTCCAGTGGCTCATCTTTGTGGAAAAACATACTCATCTCACTTCACGCTCTCATAAAGTAGCGGTACTCATCTTCACCTGTCACCACAAAACCAAGACGTTCATACAGTGCTTTCGCGGGATTAATTTTCAACACATGCAGTGTGACAGGTACGCCTTTTTCAAAGGCTTGAGCCTGTAATTGACGCACAAGTTGAGTGCCCAACCCCTGCCGCTGATGGGTTGGCAGAATGGCGATGTATTGGAGAAGAAGCGCCTCTCCCTCGTCAACAACCGAGATAACACCGATCGCGACTCCTCCATCGCACACCACGTCATAGGGAAAGGCGTGAAAGTCTTCGTGCAATTCTTGCCTCTGGCGGACTTCATCCCAACTCCAGTTCTGCTCAACGTAGCTCCGAAAGGTTTGCCGATGGAGATCCACTAAAAAATTAAAGTCGGCTTCTGATGCAGATCGAGTTTCGATCGCCTTCATTCCTTGACTCCAGCCGCTTGTAATCGTTGGATGAAAGGCACGATCGCCTCGACAAATGCGGCAGTTGATTCATAGGGCAACACGTTGCGTCCCGGCAGCTTCACGCCTTCGCTGTGAGGTAAGTGAGCGAGATAATCTTGCAGCCGTTCGTCTGGCGTTTCTGACTTGCCTTTGCGGCTGATGCTAGACGCTTGCTCACCCATTGCGATCAAGGTTGGCTGGGCGATTGCCTTCAGTTTGCTCGTATAGTCCTGCCGCCAGAAACCTGCCAAGAACGAGAATACAGCATGACGGCTATCCAGATCAGCCGACCCTTGCCTGAGCATGGCTAGCCACTCTGCATCCACACCAGCAGCCGTGGCAAAAAGTTGCCGGGTGGAGAAAGAGTGTAGGAATTGCGATCGTCGCGCGTAGCGGTAGAAGCCATTGCCCAAAGGCGAATCGAATAGATTCCAGCTAACCCGCTGTTGCCAGGTCGGCGTTGTGTTAGCAATCAAGGTGCGGGCAGGTGGGCCACTCATCACCAGTCCTCGAATGAGATCCGGCTGTAGATGCACAAGCTCGATCGCCACAGGTAGCAATGCTCCTTGCACCACCACGACAACGGGTGTTTGAATCACCGTTTGCAAGAAATACTGAAGCTGCTTTGCCCAATCTGAGGGGTAGTAGGCGATCGACGGCATGGCGCTTTCACCACACCCCAGCAGATCAGGGTTGTAGATCGGATTTTGCTGCCCGGTGCGAGACCACTCATCGCAGAACCGTTGCCAAAAGGTACGTGATAACCCCACCCCGATCGGGTGGATGAGCAAAAGCGGTAAACCATGAGCAGAACCATTTGGGGCAAGGCGATCGTAGGCGCAGCGGTAGTTCTGCCACGTATAAAACGGCGTCGTTTCGCCCATTGGATGTGTGGTTGAAGGTTGAGCTTGCATGCCTACTAGGATGCAACATTTTGGTGCGCTTTACCGCTGCACGATAAGAACAACCGTGATCTACTGCTCTGTTTCTCCGTAAGTACTGAATTCGGAGCGAGGACAGATTAGCCAAAACTTCACATCAGCACCTTATCTTATCAAGCAGGCATCAAATCTTGCCATCAAGCGCCCTGACGCATTTGGCTCTTTCAGTAGAAAAGTTAACATCTGTCTAATACCCTTCCTTAAATCTACTGTTCATTCACATCTCCGCGAAGTACCCATCTTCCTTTAAACAGCATGATTTCGCTTAGAAACAGAGCTAGCAAAGCGGCCTTTGGGCGTGTGCGATCGCTCAAATCGTCCTTTGCCCGTAAGCTACCGTTGTCTAGCATTCCCGTTGAGACGCTAGCGGGCATTACGGTCGCACTGGCATTGATTCCAGAGTCGCTGGCGTTTGCGGCGATCGCCAAAGTCAATCCTATGGTGGCGCTGTATACCTCCTTCAGCATGGCGGTTGTGATTGCTCTGGCAGGTGGTCGCCCAGCGATGATTTCAGCGGCTACCGGGTCAATGGCACTGCTCATGACCACTTTGGTGGCACAGCATGGGGTCGAGTACCTTTTTGCCGCCACCATTCTAACGGGAATCATTCAGTTTCTCATCGGCATTTTTAAGCTGGGGCGCTTCTTCAGCTTCATTCCACAAACGGTCATTTCAGGGTTTGTGAATGCGCTTGGCCTTTTGATCTTTCTGGCACAGGTGCAGCAATTACCAGGAGAACCCTGGCACGCGTATGTCATGGTTGCTGCCACGCTTGCGATCGTCTACCTGTTCCCTCGCCTTACAAACCGCGTGCCATCGCCTCTGGTCGCGATCGTGACGATGACCGCTGTGACGATCGCAGCACACCTTCCTATTCGTCGCGTGGGCGATATTGGCGAGATTACGCGTAATCTGCCTGTGTTCCACCTGCCCCACGTCACTTTCTCGCTGGAAACACTAGCGATTATTTTGCCGTACTCGCTGACGCTGGCGATCGTGGGCTTACTGGAATCGTTGCTGACTGCGGCGCTGCTAGATGATCTCACCGAGACGCGCAGTTCTAAAGATAAGGAAGTGCGCGGTCAGGGCATTGCCAACATGGTAACGGGCTTTCTGGGCGGCATGGCGGGATGCGGGATGGTAGGACAGTCCTTAATTAATGTGCGATCAGGTGGTCGTCGTCGCTTATCAACCGCTGTGGCAGGTGCATTCTTGTTGTTTTCTATCTTCGTGCTGCGAGATATAGTGCAGCAGATTCCGATGGCAGCGCTGGTGGGCGTGATGATTATGGTGTCCTTTGAAACGTTTGACTTTAGCTCACTCAAAACGCTGCGAACGATGCCTCTGGGTGAAGCGATCGTCATGCCCTTTACCGCTGCGATCGCGCTCCTCACTCATGACCTGGCAAAAGGCGTGCTTGCCGGAGTGATCTTGAGTACGCTGATGTTTGGCTGGCAATTGGCTCAAGTACGGGCAACGCTATCGGTCGATCGTGATGGTGCCAGACTTTATGCGCTATCAGGACAACTGTTTTTTGGCTCTGCTACCAACTTTGTCAATCTCTTCGGCTATAGTGCCGATTCTCCTCGTGTCGTGATCGATTTTAGCCAGTCCCATGTCTGGGATTATGCAGCAGCAGCGGCGATCGCCAAAATCGTCGCAAAATACCACCGATTCGATACACAGGTAACGCTGATGGGTCTGAATGCCGATAGCTATCAATTGATCCGACGCGCTGGGGTACCAGAGCAGGCGATTCATGCGAGTAGCGTGGGACTGTCAGTTTGACTACATTGGGGCGTGATGGGGCGGAAGCGGAGGGAGCAGGGGAAGCGGAGGGAGCAGGGGAAGAAGAAGGTAGAAGGTCGGAGGAAAGGTTTCTAGCTGTACAGGCAAAGCCGATGTATTCTCAGTAAAGACAGGGGTTTTGCCTCAATGCCACCAGAAACCCGCACTGCTCTTAAACGGTTATGTCAGTAGATTTTAGCCTCATTCAAAGTCTCAAATATGGGTTGATTGTGTCCTGTCAGGCTCCGATCGACTCGCCCATGCACGCACCAGCAGTCATTACGGCAATGGCGCAGGCTGCCATTAACCAGGGAGCTATCGGTGTGAGATTGGATACCCCTGCTCATGTTGCAGCCGTCCGTGCCCAAATTGTGGCTCCGATCGTTGGGCTTTGGAAACAGCAAATCCCTGGGTTCGAGGTCTACATTACACCGCAGTTTCACCATGCAGAGGCGATCGCGCAGGCAGGTGCAGATGTGATTGCGATCGATGCGACCAATCGCGATCGTCCGGGTGGTGAGACGGTTACCTCTCTCATTACCCGCATTCATGAGGAACTAGGTAAACCCGTAATGGCAGATGTGGATACATTGGAAGCGGCGATCGCGGCGGCTAAGGCTGGCGCGGATTTGGTTGGCACTACGCTTTATGGCTATACCGCCGCTACACAACAGCAGACGCCCCCTGGATTTGATTTGCTAGCGGCGATGGTAACGGCGATCAAGGTGCCCATCATCTGTGAAGGTGGCGTTGCGTCGCCGCAAATGGCTCGGAAGGCGCTAGAACTGGGCGCCTATGCGGTGGTAGTTGGCACGGCGATTACGGGCATCGATCTCCAGGTAAAGGCTTACAATGCCGCCATCCAACAGCAGTAGGCTCTGGGGTTGAGATGCCTGTTTGCATCCAGTTTAGGCGGCCTCTACTGCTTCGGTTGTCCGTTTTAAGATAATCATTTCGGTGCCAACAACCGGGCTACGTGCGAGCAGTTTTCCGGCATCATCCACCAGTTCCAGCTTGAGAAAATCCAAATTCTGCGATCGACTCAACAGTTCGCGCGCCAGTTTGTCTTGCTGCGATCGACTCAAGCCGTACCATCCATTGCTGACATGGACAATCAAGCGACTGCTGCGAAAGTTTGCTTGTACGGATTGCACTAACCCGTTGGCATACTGATTGCTGATTGCAGCAACCTGATTTTGAATCCGAGCAATGAGGGTTTGCTCTGGCGTGAGTTTGAGTGGAGGTGGTGAAGGCGATGGCACCACTGGAGGTGGACTGCTTTCGATCGGTTTAGGGGCTTCCGGTGCTTTCACAATAGGAGGAATCGGGATCGGTGTGGATACAGGGGATGGTGAAGGAACAACTGTCTCAGCAGGCGGGGCTTTGGCGACAGTTGTCGGCTGTGTTCGATCGGGTAAAAGAATAGAGGTTGACCACAGCAACAGCACAACACCACCGACGATCGCGCCTGTGAGAGCCTGATCTGACCACTTACGATTGATCGAGGCAGGCAAGCGATCGCGCACTTGCCGCAGCACTCCCCGCCACGATCGCCAAAGCCGTCGACCGATCGTTTGAAGTTGCCCTTGTAGGGGTTCCGCCTCAAGCGGCTGTGTCCGTTTACCAGGTCGCGATCGAGTGGATGCTGCTGGTGCGGTGCTCTTTGGTGCTTGCTTCAGTGCAGGCTCTGCTTCCAAACGCTCAACCGCTTGTTCAAGAAGACGAATGGTACCCTTTAATGCTTTGATGCCCTGCTGCTTGACCAGCGGTTGGGCCGCTACCACCGCTTCACCCGCAAGTCGTAACAACGTTTGCGGTAAGACTTCGTCATTCGTTGGACGGGGTCTTCGTATAGAGGTCGATTGCGCATCACCCGAAACTGGAGAAGGTGCCACAGCCCCAGATGGCGTTGCCGACTCCAAATCTGCTTCTGTTTGCCCTGATGAAGTGTTCACAGTAGCGTCTACTGATTCAGGCGATTTCGCTAACTCCAGATCTGCCTCCGTCTGGCCTAACGAAGTAGCCGCTACGTTCTCTGAGGCTAGTTCCGACGGTTCAGGAGCCATCGGTTCTGATGATGAAGGCTGTTCTGCTGACATAAATTTCTCTCCCAGGCAGCACAAACAGACTCAAACGCGCTAAATTCTTACGGGTGCCACCTCAGCAGCATCAATCTTACCAGCTATTCACGCCTCAGCGTTTAGCGGTCAGCCTTCAGCGGTCAGCCTTCAGCCTTTCCCCCCTTCCCCCTTATGAGTCTCAGTCGTCGTCAATTCTTAATTTTAGGTGGAATCGTTGGCGGAGTTGGTGCCGCGACGCTAGTACACAAAGCTTGGACGAGCGCTGTAAATCGTCCCTCGATCGCTCCTGCAACCAGCACCTCATCAACAGCAGCAACGACAACCGGACAGACAGTAACGGCGGCGAAAACCGCGATCGCGCCTAAAGGGCTGTTTGCGCCTGTGCGGGGTGATGTGCGCATTGCCGTCATTAGCGACCTGAATAGCGCCTATGGCTCTACAGATTATGAGGCGGAAGTGCTGAAGGCGATCGCCCTCATTCCCGGTTGGGAGCCGGACGTTGTGCTGGGTGGCGGTGATATGGTGGCAGGCCAATCACCCTCCCTCAGTCGTGACCAAATTCAGGCCATGTGGGATGGCTTTGAACGGCACATTGGCGCACCCCTCCGCAAAACGGGATTGCCTTTTGGGTTTACGATCGGCAACCACGATGCCTCTGGTGCGCTGTCGGTCGGCGGCAAGTTTTTGTTTGGCCGCGATCGTGAAGCCACAGCCGCCTACTGGAACGCACCAGGGCACAATCCCAACCTGGAATTTATCGATCGGGCTGGGTTTCCCTTCTACTACACCTTTCAGCACAAAGACATTTTTTATCTCGTCTGGGATGCATCGACCTCGCAGATTCCACCGGAACAAATCGCCTGGGCAGAAAAAAGCTTGGCAAGCGCAACAGCACAGGCCGCTAAAATGCGCTTTGTCATCGGACATCTGCCCCTTTATGCCGTTGCCGTTGGACGAGATGAGCTTGGCGAAATTATTGCGGGTGCTGACAAGCTTCAGGCCATGCTCGAAAAGCACAACGTTCATACCTATGTCAGCGGGCATGATCATGCATACTATCCTGCCCACAGCGGCAAGCTAGAACTGCTCCATACCAGTGCGCTAGGGGCTGGCCCACGCCCCTTACTCAACAGTCAACTTGCGCCTTTCAAAACCCTGACGGTGATTGATGTCGATTGGAGCACTGCCGCAACCCGTTACACGACGTACAACATGACCACCCTTCAAGTGGTTGATCACAAGACCTTGCCCCGCTTGATTGTCGGGCCGACTGGCAGAGTGTTGCGTTTGGATGTGCAGGAAAGCGATTTGACGGCAGCAGAGCGATCGCTCACCTTTACGCCAAGCAGCTAAGGGGAATAAATTTCCAGCGTTCAGCGAGCCGTCAGCGTTCAGCTTTTCTCTAAGTGCTAAATCACTCATCAAAAGCCTGTGATGGTTTAAGCTTTCAACTGCCGCAAAGCTGACGGCTGAAAGCTAGCTCAGATCTCACAAAGCAAATAGGATTGCTATGCTCACGTCAAATATTTAGCGAGTGCACCACTAAACGCCTCGTAGGGCTTAGCGCCAACCACTGTTTCGGCTAGTTCACCGTCTTTAAAGAACATGACGGCAGGAATGCTGCGGATGCTAAAGCGCTTGGCGATCGACTTGTTCGCATCGAGGTCGAGCTTAAAGACTTTAACCCGATCGCTAAACTCATCAGCGAGTTGATCCATCAAGGGGGCAACAAGTTTGCAAGGGCCACACCAGGTCGCGGTGCAGTCCACAACAAACAGGGGTTCAGCGCTTAAAAGCGTGTCGAACTCGGCTTCGTCCTGAATATAAGCAGCAGCCATGCAATCTCCTACAAAGCTCGCATTATCTCACAGGTTCACGGTGGAGAAGAACGATTCTAGTCATACGAATACACTTTTCCTCAACTCATATTCATTGCGAGTAACAACCAACCACTTTTCTGGTACGTCCTTTCTGGTATGACTGAAAGGCTTTAGGGCTTTACAACCAACCACTGTTTTAATGAGCAGCGGTCAGCTTGGAATTTACAAAGCTGAAAGCTGACCGCTGATAGCTAAACCAAAATCATGATCACACATCAAATCGGATCGCTATATCAGTGCTTTTCTTACTGCTTATAGAGGTTTGCCCGACCACGATAGGTTTCAACCATTGTTTTTAGCTCAGCCTTCATGCTTTTCAGTTCAGTGAGCAACGCCTGTTGCTGTTGATACACATCCTGGACGGTCGCGGCTCGTTTTTTAGGCAAGACGGAATCGATCCGGGTCTGGCTCAGGTTTAACGCCTCTAGTTGCGAAATAATCACCTGCTGTTGCTTGTACAAATCAGCCATCGTAGGGTTCTGACCGGGCGGTACAGCCGTTAGCGCTTTGATTTCTGCCATCATCGCTTTTAATTCTGCCATCGTACTTTGTATCTCGTCAGACAGAACTCGCTGGGTTTCAAACATTTGCTCAATCGTCAAAGGTTTGGCTTGAGCGATGGTTGCCGCTGGTGGTGTTGTGGCTCCAACCGATACCGTAACAGACAGGATTAACAAGCTTGATAGAATGCCGTAGGTAAGTTTTTTCACGAGACATCTCCTTAATTAGTGCTATTGATTGGGGTACGCTTCCTCGATTTGGAGATTAAGTTACTGGTTAAATGAATCTTTAACTATCCTGCTGATCAAAGAACAGTAATTTTGAGATTCATCTTTAACTTAATGAAGCTTTTAGCCTCATTAAACCCATCTACTTAACCGAATCTATTGCAATAGAAGTTGTGAAAATTCTAAGCAGCTTATCTGAGAAGAAGGTTAGAACGGCATAAGGCTTAAATAAGAAAGCGGTGTATAGCCCTGTTGCCAACGCCTCCAAAAGTGATAATTTATAATTTCGCTTCGTTATCTTTGAAACAAAATGGCTTTGCTTAAAGAATTCTCATTTTCTTCTTAATCAATTCCCAGCCTTAAGTTGATCGGTTTCTTCACAATAGAGCGTGTAAGGGCGTTGCAAAAAATATAAGTGCAATGTCTACTTTTAGCTCTCACTAATGTCTTTGAAAAGGCTAAATCTATGTTAATGGACATGTCGTGCATCACGCTGACAAATGACAACTTTCAGGCTGAAGTGCTAAACGCTAAAATCCCTGTACTGGTTGACTGCTGGGCAAGCTGGTGTGGTTCTTTGCAACCAGCAAACCCTGTCTTGATTGAGCTGGCGATCGAGTTTGCTGGGCAAATGAAGCTTGGTAGATTAGATCTTGCAACGGCTGAAAATCTGGCAACACGCTATAGCATTCGCGCCGTACCAACCCTCCTCTTGTTTCAAGATGGGCAGGTGCAAGAGCGATCGATCGGCAGCGTTTCTAAGCAAAAGCTGAAGAGCAAACTCAGCGTTCTATGCTCAGTGAGACATGAGAATAGGGGTTTGGTTGGCTGTCTATGAGCTTTTCACAATTCAATCAGCTTCCAGCCGAACTTCAGGCAATGGCATCCCTGAAAATGCTTCCGGCTGGTCAAATTTTGTTTGCTCGACATGAGCCAGCAAAAGCTGTTTTTATACTCGAATCAGGTCAGATTCAGCTACTTAACTATACGGAAGATGGACAACAGATCAATCATTACAGTGTCAAAGCTGGAGAGAGTTTTGCAGAGGTGGCTCTCTTCAATGAACAGTACGTTTGCACTGCGATCGCCCATACGCCAGCCAAAGTTTGGCTGCTGCCGAAACAGTTGTTTCTGAACGCCCTCAAGCAGTACCCAGATCTTGCAGAAAGTTTCATGGAAGGGCTGGCACGACGATTGCATGAAAGCAAACTGCTGCTGGAGTTACGCAGCATTCGTTCGGCTCGAAAGCGGATTTTGCATTATTTACAGTTGCACGTGCAAACGGATGGCATCACAGTCATTCTCGATCGTCCGCTCAAAGAGCTTGCCGATGACCTGGGCTTAACTCCCGAAGCGCTATCAAGAACTTTGAAACAGCTTCATAAGGAGGGAAAAATTAATCGAAACAAACGAAAAGTTACACTGCGTAAAGAATTTCCCGAACTTGATTCCAATCATGGCGATTCCAGCACCAGCCGCTTAGACTTCGGAGCAATGTGATTTCAGGGCTTGTAGCGCTTTCCAACTCTGGCCTTATAGCAATCATTAGCTCCTAAAAAGCGACTTATGGATTTGCAGAACCTTCACCCCTATGAGCACGACCATCGCGTTCTAGAGTTCTTGGCGGCGTTGAGCTATCGATCGGGGGATCTTGGTCGCTACCTTCATGAAATTGCCTCTGGGGTCAGCCGCTTACTCCAGTCGGATTGGTCGATTGTGACCGTTTGCCAGGGCGATGCAGGGCAGATCGTAGCCAATAGCTTGGGGCAAACCGATGGGGAGGAGGGGTTTTCGGTGCATGGCACGCTGGTGAGCGAAATCAGTGAGACGGGGCAACCACTCATTATTGAAGACGTTCGGCAGGACTACAGGCAATGCAAACTACCAGAAGAGTACCTCTGCTATGTGGGAGTGCCGTTGCGTACCCTTCATGGGAAGGTGAGCGGCACGATCTGTTCCTTCTTTCGGCAGCCGCGTCAATTTACGGAGGCTGAAGTTCGCACGGTTGAGCTGTTTGCGGAACGTGCTGCCACCGCGATCGATAATTACCGCCTCTATCAGCAGCAGCAAAAGTTTAACGAGCTTTTGGAGCAAGAGGTGGCGACCCGAACGGAAGAGCTACGGATCGCTCAGACAAGGTTTGTGGAACGAGAACGCTTGGCAGCGATCGGTGAGTTTGCGGCCATGATTGTGCATGAGGTGCGAAACCCGCTCACGACAATGGTGATGGGGTTAAGCTATGCGAAAAAGCACCTTTCGACTGTCTCGGCTCACGATCGACTTGACCTCTCTCTCAGTGAAGCCGATCGCCTTCAGCAATTGCTCAATGAAATTTTGCTTTATGCCAAACCTCAAGTCTTGCAGCCTGAGAAAGTCAATATCAGTGAGTTTTTGCGTGAGCTGCTCGTCCATGTGCGGGAGTTACCCGAAGCGGTCGATCGTTCGATCGAATTTAGCAATCCTATCGGTAATGTAGAGATTTTGGGCGATTTGAATAAGTTGAAGCAGGTGTTTATTAACCTGTTTCGCAACGCCTGTGAAGCAGTTTCACCCGGTGATGTGGTCACTTGTGAACTCGTTCAGAACGCCCAAACAGAGAAAATCCTCGTTCGCATTCACAATGGGGGTGAGCCGATTCCAGCAGAGCTTTTGCCCAGGCTTACAGAACCCTTTTGTTCGACGAAAGCATCTGGTACAGGCTTGGGATTAGCGATCGTCAAACGGATTCTGACCGCTCACGGAGCCGAACTGTCCATTCAATCGGACGCACGTATGGGAACGACGGTCAGCGTCCAGTTACCGATCGCAGCCAAATCCGATCAATTCTCTCAATTTCCTTCACAGTAAGAGCACACGGTTCCGCGCCTCTACAGCCAGCTATCTGTAATGCCGTTTTATGGCATCGGTTTAAGGTGCTAATAAACCATTACTGATCAACCTTCAGGATGTCCTTAGAAGATTCTCAGTTGCGACTCAGCTTCGTTCTGCAAGCTCGACTTAACCGTTCAAACTTCTTAAGCGATGGCTCCTTCCCAGTTTAGTCAGCGTTCGCTCCTGCTTCTCTGGCAAAAACTCTCTCGCATCCAGCTTGCCACCCTGGTCATGGTAGGTGCTTTTATCTTGGCTGGAGGCATTGTCACTGCCTGGTTTGCTGGAGAGGGCACCATCAGCCAGATTTTTCAGCAGTTCAATCAATGGCAGCAGCATCCTCCCATGTGGCTTTCAGCGCCGATGATGATTGGGCAATACCTGCTGTTTTGGACGGTGGTACTGTTGCTGCTCGTGCTGGCGGTGATACGGGTGTCCCCGCATCCGCGTACCTGGTCAAGAAGGTTGGTGGTGAGCATTCTTGCGGTGCTGACGGTTCGCTACTTGCTGTGGCGATCGCTCTCTACGCTGAACCTCAGCACACCGCTAAATGGAGTATTTAGCCTGGGGCTGTTTTTTCTGGAGTTGCTGTTGTTGCTGGGCGGAATGATTCAGCTTGTGCTGCTGTTGCGAGTGCGCGATCGCAGACCCGAAGCCGATCGGTGGTCAGTGGATGTCATTAGTGGTGCGTTTACACCTACAGTCGATGTTTTAATCCCGACCTATAATGAGCCGCTGTTTATTCTGCGCCGTACTCTCATCGGGTGTCAGGCAATGGAATACGAACCGAAAACGATTTATTTGCTGGATGACACTCGACGACCTGATGTCAAAGCGCTGGCGGAAACTCTGGGTTGTGAGTACCTGACGCGACCCGATAACCGCCATGCCAAAGCAGGGAATCTCAATCATGCGCTGACTCAGACGCAGGGAGAGTTGATTGTCGTCTTTGATGCAGACTTTGTGCCGACCAGAAACTTCCTCACTCGCACGGTGGGCTTTTTTCAAGACGTGCAGGTGGCTTTAGTGCAAACGCCACAATCGTTTTACAACGCTGATCCGATCGCCCGCAACTTAGGGTTAGAGCAAGTGCTTACACCAGAAGAAGAGGTGTTCTACCGCCAAATTCAACCCATCCGTGATGGAGCAGGCGGCGTGGTTTGCTCAGGCACCTCCTTCGTGGTCAGACGGTCTGCCCTCGCTGACATTGGCGGTTTTGTGACCGAATCTCTCAGTGAAGATTTCTTTACTGGGATTCGGTTGGCGGCACAGGGCTACCGTCTGCTGTATCTCAACGAAAAGCTGAGTGCTGGTCTAGCGGCGGAGAGCATCGCTGATCAGGCATTACAGCGCATTCGCTGGGCGCAGGGAACGCTGCAAGCCTTTTTTGTCAAGGCGAATCCGCTGACCATTCCTGGGCTGCGTCCCATTCAACGGCTCGCGTATCTTGAGGGCTTACTACACTGGTTTACTAGCATTTCCCGTGTAGGGTTTCTGCTGATGCCCCTCGCCTATGCGTTTCTGGGTGTCATTCCGGTACGGGCAACCAGTGCGGAGATTTTCTATTTTTTTGTGCCGTACTATCTGGTGAATCTAAGTGTGTTTTCCTGGCTCAACCACCGATCGCGATCGGCCTTGCTAGCAGACATTTACTCGCTGGTGTTGTGTGTTCCGTTGGCACTCACGGTGATTAAAACAATGTTAAACCCCTTTGGTAAAGGCTTTAACGTCACACCTAAAGGAACATCCCGCGATCGCTTTGCGTTCAATTGGCAATTAGCCTTACCGCTGATCGTGGCGTTCGTGGCGAGTGCGTTCAGCCTGTGGACAAGTTTGGGCATTAGTTTGGCGATCGGGCTGTGGCAACCGGGAACGGCACCCGCAATGGCTGAGAAAATGAAAGGCTTCGATCTGGGGCTAACCTGGAGCATCTATAACCTGTTGACGCTAGGAGCCTCTCTGCTTGTTTTGCTGGATGTCCCTCGCCCCAGTCTGCATGAATGGTTTGACCTGCGACGAACCGTAAAGTTGCAAGTGGGTGAGCAAGTCTTTTGGGGTTCAACAACAGCAATCTCAGAAATTGGTGCTGAGGTAATGCTCACTCAGAGGGGCTTTCCGAGCCTTGCCGCTTCGATGCACCGTTCGGCAATATCCGTCGAGGTAGAAATTTTAGAAGACGGTCTGGTGCTTCAAGGCAACGCAACTTGTACCAGCGTGAAGGATGAATTTTTCACGGTTCGAGTCTTATTTGAGTCGGTTGACCTCAGCCAGCAACGGCAACTAGTCGAGATGTTGTTTTGCCGTCCCGGTCAGTGGAAGAGCCGCTGTTCTCCAGGGGAGTTGCGATCACTCTGGTTGCTGTTTAGAATCTTGCTCAAACCACGCGTGCTATTTGATCGCCATGCAGATACCAGCATCACGGCTGTAGCCAGGGGGTAGAACGCTCCCTCTAAGACTTCAAAAGCGACTATGCCCTTAATACAGCACAATACATTTGGTTTGACGATTAACCTCACAGCAACCAAAGCCTTAGATACATCGTAAGATAGCTTACCTGTTGGCAAACATCTTTTAGGAAAAAGCATTTAATAACTTCGGCATTTCTCATAGGGGCGCACGGCGGTGCGCCCCTACCTGCAAAAAATTGTCGGTTTTATTTAATCCACGATCCTTAGCTGCTGGTCAAAAGGCCATCTTCCAATGAAGAAACTTGATCGGCAACATCCATCAAGCGCGGATCGTGGGTGACGATCAATACTGTGCGATCGCTCTCTTTTGCAAGCTGTCGAAGCAATTCAATCACTGCGTGTCCACTATGGGAGTCTAAAGCCGCTGTGGGCTCGTCTGCCATGATGATTTGAGGATCACCCGCCAGGGCGCGGGCAATCGCCACTCGTTGCTTTTGACCACCAGACAAATCACGCGGCAGGTGGTTGATGCGATCGCTCAGCTTAACCTGAGCCAGCAGCTCATGCGCTAGCCGACGGCGATTAGATGATCCGCGAATGCCCTTGACCTTGAGCGCAACTTCCACGTTCTCAGAAGCGGTCAGCGCGGGAAATAAGTTGAAGCCCTGAAAGATAAAGCCAATGTTTTGCAGTCGAAAATGAGCGAGTTGCTCTCGCGTCATCTGGGTAATCTCTCGCCCCAGTAGTTTTACACTTCCAGCCGTTGGCGTTAAGATACCAGCCAGAATGGATAGCAGCGTTGTTTTGCCAGACCCAGATGGCCCCATGAGGAGGTGGATATCACCTTGTTGGATGGTCAAATCGACCCCGCGTAACACGTGGTAATTTTGCGAACCAACGTGGTACATCATTTCGATCCCCTGAGCGACGATCGCATGCTCACTCAAGCGCTTCGCACTGGTAGGAATAGACACGGTGCGATCGTGAGTTTGAATAAAATCGGCAAAATGAACTTGAGAAGCAGTCATTCGTTAAACGTCTTTGACTAATAGGTTAGATTGCACAACGGTGAGGAGCAGGGGGAGCTAGAGCGAATGATAAACACGGAGGTAAGGCTAACTTCACACGGGCAATAGCGTTTTCCTAAACTTTCCTCTTAACGTGAATGAGTTTGTACAGTGACATAGAATTGTTCATGCAGCGATTAAAGGGTTAAAAGCGTCAGCACCAGCGCAATGAAGGACATTGACATAGTGTAACGAGCCAGGGCTTTGTCCGCATCGTACTTTTAGGTAGCCTTTCGGGTGAAATTGACGACTGGAGCTAACCAACGGTTGAAACCAACCTACGCCTTGAAGACGATCGCCGGGTCAACTCTGGTCACTTTTTGGATCGCGAACATGGCCGACCCAACACACATCACGACTGTAATACAAAACACACTGGTCGCCGTAACTGGGCTAATCAAAATCATGATTCCCTTTGCTGCCATTGTCCATGTGCCCAAACCCACGCAGAGCGCCATGCTGGGTAAGTAGCCCAAGACGGCCATCCATAAAGCTTGCTCTGTAATCACGCGGTAAATAATCCAGTCTGAGGCTCCCATTGCCTTGAGCGTGCCGTACTCTTTAATGTGGTCTGACACAGATGAGTAGAGAATTTGGCTGACAACCACCATGCCAACGACAAAGCCAACGGCTGCGCCCAGTCCTAAAATAAACCCAACGCCTGTCCGCTTTTCCCAGTAGTCACGGGTCTGCTGCGCCATCTCAGCTTTTGAGAGAGCACGAGTGCCAGGAAGCACGGATTCTAACCGTTTACGGAGGGTTTGCATATCCTGACCAGGTTTGGCCTGTACCAGAATGAAGTTGATGGAGTCTGAGAGAGAGAGCTTTTTGGGGGCTGGTGGCAGGCTGGTGGCCGAACGTGCTGGAGCCGCCTCAGCGTTATTCAGTACCTCTACCTCCCCATTTTGAATGCGAATGGTTGCCGTTGAGCTAAGACCAGAGGTAGAGAACGCATTTGCCGTTTCAAGCGAGGCAAAGATAGCCGCACTTGATGCCATCGATTGGGTATCTTCCACTAACCCAACCAGTTTTGCGGGCAACGAGCCGATCGTGCCAGCGTCTCCCACCTGCTTGAGATTGATCGCAGACAGTTGAGCCTTATCGATCATCATCGTATATGGAGTGTTCAAAGCATTCAGTTCGCCTTGAGCCAGTTTCCAATTTGCGAACAATTGGCCGTTGGGGTCAAACCCGTATAACCGCACTGGCGCAATGCGACGATCAGCAGAACGCCAGAGTGCTGCACGAATCATCAACGCTTCCGCACGCTGCACGCCCTCTACTTCCCGCGCCTTGACCAATTGCTCCAACGGCAAGGGCGAGGTAACCTCCAGATGCACCATGTCTTGAGAGGCAAGCCAGAGATCGGCACTTGAGTGGTCAATGAGCAGCCCCGTCGATCGCGTGAAGCCATTGAGAATGCCAATCTGGATGGTAACCAGACTGACTGCAAACATAATGCCTGCCTGAGCTACTAAAAAACGGGGAATATCTTCAAATAAGTTCTTGCGGGCAATGGATGCCATGATAAATGTGATTTAAAGGCAGCTTTTGAATCGTTGCTATTAAGTTTAAGAGTTTTTTAGAATTTCTTCTCATGTGTTTGAGCGCAGTAAGAGTTTTGAGCATTCAGTTTTAAGCTGCTATGGACAGCCTCAGGCTAAACACTCAAAACTCCATCCTTAAACCTCAGCTAGCCTTTAGCGCCTAACGGGTCGAGCGACTCAAGCTAGGTTGGGCTTTTAGCTGGTCTGGAAGTGATTGACGGAGACGATCGCCGTAGAGTGCCAAGGCATTGCCGCCCAGTAGCAACTCAAGGTAGTCGCGATCGTAGTCTGAACTCGTGGCCGCATCTTTCACGCAGTCTTTGAGCACGCCATCCCAGTGACCATAGTCACCGGAGAAGCAGGTCAGGTGCTTACCCGCTTCACCCAGGCCGATCGGCAAGTAAGACGGGCCGGGATCATCCGACTCAAAGGATGTAAAGATCTGTCCACGCTTGAAGTAGTCCAGGGGATCACGATGGCGCAGATCGTAGTGCTCGTAAAGGCTGGAGTCTTCGATCTTGGTGGGATCGTTTTCCTTCGTCCACATCAGGTCAAACAGGTTTTTCGCCTGACTGATGATGTTGGTGTTGTTGTGCGTACCGCGCTCCTGGATCATCAGCTTAGTGAAATCCATCAGCGATGGGCGGTAGGGATGCTTGGGATCAAAATCACGAATCCGCTTCTCCCAATGTTCGTGCATGGCATGTGCCAGATCGGGCACCCAACCGCAACCGCCTTCGAGAAAGCCAACGCGCAGGGTGGAAAATGCTTCAAACGCACCGTCGAACACCATGCGGGTCATGGCATGTTGCTGCTGGTTGCGCTGCACAAAAATGTGATTCAGCACAAACGTTTCCATATGGTCAGAAATGCCGCCCATCATGTAAGAGCCAGGCCCACCGTGAATGCCCAGGGCAATGTCTAGATCAACAGCGGCTTGCAGAATGGGGCGGAAATCGGGATGGCTGATAGCTTTGCAGGTACGGATTTCGGGGAAGGCATCGGGCGCTTTGGGGTGAGGAACAGGCATGTTGGGTGCAACAGCCACGCCGATCAGTCCCAGTTCGTTGACGCAGCGATGCATCTCAGCCACAGCGGCCGACACATCCTGGAGGGGAACCACGCCGATCGCCTTGAGGCGGTTATCATACCCCCGACAGTCGTCAGCAATATAGCTGTTGTACGCACGGCAGAGCGCGATCGCCAGATCTTTATCCAGCAGGCTGGAGAAAATCAGGTTTAAGGTACCGTAAATGACCTGTACATCGACCCCCTCCTGATCCATATGCTGAATGCGCACTTTGTTAAACATAGCGCCCAAAGTAGTGTCAGGATGCAGGTTACGGAAGCCACCTTTGCCCAGCCCCTGCGGCTGCGGAAACATGCGGAGGTAGTCGGCTTTTCCTGTCGCTGGATCCGCATCAATCACTTTTGCGCGTTGGTCGCCCAGG
Source organism: Stenomitos rutilans (assembly GCF_059505485.1). Lineage (NCBI taxonomy): Bacteria > Bacillati > Cyanobacteriota > Cyanophyceae > Leptolyngbyales > Leptolyngbyaceae > Stenomitos > Stenomitos rutilans. The sequence goes on along the minus strand of NZ_JCACKR010000139.1, from coordinate 74,261 downwards.
CTGTCTACAACCAGGCCGATGCGATCGCGGTATTCTGGTTCAATATAGTCTCGTAAAACGAGAGGATTCTCCAGCTTATGAGCATCGGCATCTACAACCAGTAGACCTTCGTACATGCATTTTCTCCTTTCGGTTTGAGGGTAAAAAACAATGAGAGGGGTGATGCATTTTAGGAGTGCATCACCTGCACCAAAGCATTTAGCCTGCGATCGCGGCTAAATAACAGTGGAACCTAAACAGTTGAGTTAAACGGGTCAGTGTCGTTGCTCTATCAAAAAAGAGCGATGAGATGCAAAGCATCTTCTCTACATCAACGTTGGCGCAAAAACCATTAGGCAAAGAGCAGCGAGTCAGCAGCCAATAACTAGCTAAACAGGCGCTTTAGACACCGTTAAACTCAACTCACAGAAACCTAATGACCTGCGTCGGCTGCACGGTTGAAATAGGCCAGCACTTGACGCAAACCAAACCAATGCTCAAACGACCACGACATTGCTGCCAGGATGGTAATGCCCGGATACTTGACAAACGCAGGTTCGTTTTTTTCAAATACCGCATGCCCACCCAGCGCAAAGACTTGGGTCAGCACCAGGCAAACGAGGGTTAGCCGCCAGTCAAAAAACAGAAACACGACGGCTGCGATCGCCAGAAGATTTGTGAGATGGTGCAATGCCTGGTTAATGGGATTTTGATGGCTGGCGATAAAGTGCGCCTTCGCGTCTTGGAAATAACTCAAAGCGCGTCCTCCAGGGTAGTTATAGTCGGGTTATGGAACGATACCATAGACAAATCCTGGGCATCTGTGAGCAATGGAAAGTCTTTGGAATTGACCCAGTCTTGCCCAGAGGCTGGCCTGTATACAGTGAGTCAGGCTACGGCTCGACGCAAGATAACAGCTTGTTAACCTTGACGATCGAGGTGGTTTCTAAGCTTAACCACACCCGGCTTAGCTTACGCCTGCTGCTTTACCACCAGCGTAACTCAGCATAGCCGCGTGGTGGCTGGCTCAACTCTTCATCTGTAAGCCAATTGACCAGCTTGTAAGTGCCAAACGCGTGATCCCACCAATCCACCGCTAGCCCAAAGTTGTGGTGCCACATGCCGTATTTGTGGTGAACGTAGTGCACTGGCATCTTCATCCAAAAGCATCTGGTTGGATTTTCATGCTGTAGCTGGTGTGCGTAGGACGAAAAAGCGGCGAAGGCAAGTCCTCCTAAGCACCAACCCAGCCCCGCTTCTAGCGAAAAGAAGAACAACAGGGACATCACCACAAATGTGCCCTTGACGTAATCCAAGAATTCCCACACAACGCCCTGCCCTTCGTTCCGACGATGATGGTCGCGGTGCCGTTCACCCAACCGCTGCGATGCGTGCATCAAACGGTGTACCCAGTACTCCACCAAACTAGCTAGCACAAAGGCAATCACAAAACAAACCAGTCCTACAGCGAGTTTTGTTAGGTCAGGCATATTACTTTCTCACTCCTACCTCAGCTTGAAGCGTACCGGATATTCTAAGATTTTGCTAGTTAGCCAAGCTTCTGGCTGTCTCACGCACTGGCAGCCTTCTGTTAACAAAGATTAAGTGCTATTATGCACTCCAAGCTTGGCATTGACAGCTTTCTAATAAGCTGTCGCACGCTTTGGTACGTAACCGTAATATATTGGCGAGAATTCCTATGTTGACGATATGGTTTCAGCGAACCTGCCTTTATAGAGGCTTTGTCTTTTAGGCACGCACGGCTTGTGAGTGCAGAGCAAAGTGGTGCGGTGACTTAGCGCAAGGAGAGGCGATGGATCTGGCTACGACCCTGAAAAGCCATACGGTGCGTGCAGAAGTGCGGGAGGTTGGCATTAACCCCAACTACTGGTACGCGATCGGCTGGGCAAAGCACTTACAAGCTGGACAGGTGATGCAGGCCATCGTCTGGCAGCAAGCGATCGCCGTGTATCGTGATGCTGAAGGTGCGCTCCATGCCCTTGAAGATGCTTGCCCGCACAAGGGCGTCGAACTGCACCGAGGAAAGGTGATGGGTCAGCATCTAGCCTGTCGCTATCACGGCTGGGAGTTTAATGCTGAAGGCCAGTGTGTGAGTGTGCCGTACCTGCCAGAGGGTCAAAAGCTCCCTTGCGCTCAGGCGCGAAGCTATCCGGTGCAGGAACAGTATGGGTTGATCTGGGTGTTTCCGGGGGATGAGACGATCGCGCAAGATCGACAGCCACCTGTCATGCCAGAGTACACAGAACCCGGTTGGCTCAAAGTTCTAGTCACTGGGCATTTCAACGCGCACTTCTCCATCTGCAACGAGAACTCAATGGATGTCTTTCACGGGTTCCTACACGAAAACTTACAGGGCTGGTTTGATCCACGTTTGCTGAGACTGCGCGAAACGGAGGATGCTGTGTGTGCCGAATATCAGGTATCTTACAAGGGGCACATGGCGAAGTTTTTAGGGCTGAGTGAACGGGCTGATCAGGTAACGACCTTGCCAATCACCGTGGAGTATCGCTACCCCCACTATCAAAGCAGTTTGCAAGGAGTATCGGCGCTCTATCTCATGCGGCTCCCCGTCAGCCCGGTTGAAAGTCGATCGTTTGCGCTCTTCTTCTTCAAAATTCGCTTGCCCCAATGGCTGCTGAAGCCACTTGAACCATTACTTCGACAGGTGCTAGAGCGTTTTGTGCTGATGCGATTTTTGGCTCAGGACATTGAAATGATGGAAAGTGAGCAGCACCAATATCTGGCGAACCCGAAGCGACGGTATGTTGAGATTAATCCCGCAATCATCGCCGTACAGCGTTTGATTGTGAGGCAGTATGAACGGTTTAGGCAAAGTGCCAGTCAAACAAGCATGAGCGGGCACAAAGCACTGAGTCCACCCGTCTATCGCTCCGTAGCAATGCAGTCACAAAGCTCTGAACCTGGCGGTTGGGTCTCCGATCGGACAGATTCGACCTAACCATTTACAAGCATAAAGATGACCATTATCGTGTCCGTAACCGGATAAGTTGGCATAAGACCGTTCTAAACATTTCGTTGATCCATTCTGAGCCGACAGCAGTCAAAATTCTGTCGGGCTGGATAGCCAATCACTAGCTAGGCAAATATACTGTTGAGCGAGAGGCAATTCGGCTGTCTACAAAAGGTGAGAGGAGTTTACTGTGCAAGTTGTCAAGGAGTATATCCAGCGCTGGTACGAGAGTGGGCTAGATCCCGACATTTATGTCTGCCATCAAAAGCAGGGCAATATCGTTGACATTGAGGAAGAGGCGACTGGCAAACGGCGGACGGTGCTCACCTTCTGCACAAATGATGTGCTGGGTCTCACGCAGGAAGACGCTGTCAAGCAAGCTGCGATCGATGCTATTTTGCGCTACGGCACGTCCAACAGCTCTGTTTCTGCGTTAAGTGGTCGCATCGATCTGCATCGGCAGCTAGAGCAAGAAATTTCGGCCTTTAAAGAGTTACCTCATACCCAACTTTTCTTAAATGCGTGGATGGCTATGCAGGCACTCGTTGATGCCTTTTGCCATCTCGCAATTCCGGTGCCCAACTTTCAGCACACCCGCGAAACGCTGATTTTGACCGATGTACTCAACCACGGCTGCATTGTTTCAGCATTAGCACATTCCGGCACTCGTTCTGGTAAGCTTTTTGGTCATAATCCACGCGTGCGGGTGCGTGCTTACCGCCACTGCGATACAGAGGATTTGGCTCGGCGGCTACAGCGCTATGCTCGTCCAGACGATCGCATCATGGTCATCTCGGATGCTGTGTTCTCAATGGATGGCGATATTGCTCCCCTACCAGACATGCTGGATGCCATGAGCCACTATGAGGGTAGTGTTCTGGTAATGGATGAAGCGCATGCTAGCGGTGCGATCGGCCCGACCGGACGTGGCATTTACGAACACTTTGGGATGAAGCCTCAGCAAACCCTGGAACGAGGCGTGGTGCCCCTTATCATGACGACCTTTTCTAAGTTTGCCGCGTCAGCAGGAGCCGCCATCAGCAGCCATGTGGCCGAACTGAAGCCCTTGCTGGATGTTTCGCCTACCTCGATCGGCACCATTTCCTTACCGCCACCTACAACGGCAGCCGCGTTGGAAAGTATTCGCCTCGTGCAGCGAGAGCCAGAGCGCGTCAAGAAACTCCAGGAAAACAATCGCTATTTGCGATCGCGCCTTGAAGCCAATGATTTTCTGGTTCTTGGCGAAACGAACGTCGTCCCGGTCATTTTGCCGCCCGAAATTAACCCCAAGCTCTACGCCAGAGAGATGATGGAGTACGGCATTTGGGTTTCACCCATTTGGTTTATCGCCAAGCCCCGGATTCGTGTAACCGTAAACGCGCTGCACACCAAAGAGGAAATCGATCGCCTAGTAACCACTATGGTCAAAGTGCGCGACCTACTCTACAAGCCAACGATTAGCGCTTGAGTATAGTTTTTGGTTGTTAGTTTTTAGAACGCATTAAGCTGTCTAATATCTAAAAACTAACAACTAATAACTAACAACTATGCGAGGTTGATCCAGGAATAATCTGCCTGACCAAAGTGAATGCCAAAAGCAATCATCAAGTTTTCAAGGCATTCTATAAGCCATGCTGTTTCGCCCCTCACCTGTGTCTCATAGTGCTTAAGCACGATCGCAAAACGCTTCGCTAAATAGGACTTTACAGCCAGCAGGTTTGATTTTGCTTCGCGACAAAGCAGCATGAGCTTGAGCAAAAGTCCGATCGTGAACGTTGCACCCAGGTTTGTCGTCAAGTCAACAAAGACGCCGTGATGGTTAGGTTGGTGTTTGGGGTTTGCAATGAGGCGATCGATCAACTGCCCGCAGGTTTGCACCATCAAAAAACTGTTGGGGCGAAGCGTATCATTCTGCGGCAATGTGGTTTCTAATTGATGCTCCAGCCAGCGGTTAAAATGATGTTTTCCATAGCTTGGACAACTTGAGTGATCGATCGAAGCCGTCAGGTATCCGTACATCTGCTGCTTAACTGATCGATACGAAGGCGCTTGACGACTAGAGCTAACAAACTGTTGAGCCAGTTCTCGATAGGTTTTTGAACCTTCTGCCTTACCAGCAAATTTGCGGATAGATAGCTCTAGCTGTTGATTTGTCAGCAATGTAGGATTGTGAAGTTCAAGGGCAGATCTCGATTCGACTGAGTGCGGACGACGCAACAAATGAGTTGTGTACCGATGTAAATCTTGTTCAAATTGTTGCTCTTTCTTGGCTTGAAGTTGGCTCATGACTTGATGGCCCAAATCACTGCTATCCCAATTCATCAAACAATGCGGATATAGGTAGGGATAGCGAGGCACCAAGCTTTTAATGGGCTGATTTTGATCAGTTTCAGGCGGCAATACTGTCTCTGCTGCATCCACTCGATGTTTTAATTCTGCGTATTGCTCACTGTGATGAAAGAGTTTGACCAGTTCACGAAGACGCTGAGTGGCGACAAAGCTAGCAGGCGTTGAAGGGGATGTGCGGAATAGTTCAACTAACTCAAACGCAGTATCTGCATGCCCTAAATAAGACCACCAATAGTTCATCAAAATGTAGCAGCAGCGGTTAAGAATTAAACTAAATTCTTGGTCTGCCCATTTTGAAAGCACAATGCGATTTAGAGCTACTAAAACATCGGGATCGGAATAGTCTTTACCTTCAATAAATAAGCGATGAAGACGATCGAGCAATTGCTCAGGATGTTCTATTTTTCTAAGGTTAAGTAAGTGTGTATAGAGAAGTTCTTTGTCACACTGAAAATTTTGGTAGGAGTAGCCTGACATTAGAGAAGCCTTCCTTAGGGAGCACCCGTGCGTAGAATTTGAGATGGAATATGAATGCAGTCTCAACCAGCAAACCGTGTCCAAAAAGGGATAGCCCTGACTAAATGCTTGAGCGTTAGTAATAACGACTTGCTCAGTTGTAAAGCTTAGGAACTTAATGCTTGCTGGGGATGTCTGTGATTGTACGGTTGCTCTATTCTACCAGTAAGGAGAATCAGGACACTTGGTCAACTGACCACTGGTTTTGAGTAATACTAATCTTTGCAGCATCCTGCTGCGGTTGGAGATCACGTTGCCCCGTTGGGTAAGAGGCATTGTGGATTGAGCAAAATTCAGGAGCCAGAATTCAGGGGGCAGAAGAGGTATTCATGCTGGCTTCTAGCTTCTGGCTTCTTGATGAAAACCGCCTCCACTAATCTTCAATGCCCTCTCTAACGACTCCGATAGGTAATGTATTCGGTCATGAGTGTTTGGAGCGAGTAACGAGCACTGCCTTCAATGAGCGATCGCCGCAGTAAGGACTGCAAAACCTCCTGTACTTCTACGGACGAAACAGGACAGGGTAGCGATTGCAGAATTTCGGGAATGGTCAGTGGTTCATGTCCCGTCACCAGGCATTCCACAATGGCGCGCTCTAAATCTGATAGGCGGTTGAACTGACGATCGAGCAGCGATCGAATGTCTTCAAACAAAGCAGTACCGTGCTGTAGCTGCTCTAAAAAGTTGGTGACATCGCCCCCAAAGACCTCACGCACGTTCGTGGCAATTTCATTTAGGGCGAATGGATTACCCGCGTAGCGACGGGCAATTGAGCGCCAGTCACCTTCGGCACAGGAAAAAGCACCTTTGGCTGTCAAAAACTCACGGGCGGCTAACTCCCCTAGCCCCTCAAGCTTTAAGGCAAAAACGCCCTGGTTCTCACCTTCCATGCGGGCAATTTCTTTTGGCTTTTCCCAACTGGTAATCACGATGCGGCTCTGATAAGCAGTCTGACCAATTTCCTTGAGAAACTCGCTGTAGTCTTCATAGCCTTCCTGGTATGCTCCATTGTGAACGCCACCCCGCAGCACAGATTCCAAGCCATCTAAAACCACCAGGCACGACTGGTTTCGCAGGTAGTGCAGCAGTCGTGATAAATCGGTGCTAGTTTCTGTGCCATTGGAAAAAAACTGGACGAGATCGGCAATGAGGGTTTGCAGGGCGGGTGGACGCTCTAGCGATCGCCAGATAAAGTAATCAAAATGTTTTTTAACCTCATGCGCCAATTTGGCTGCCAGTATGGTTTTGCCAGTGCCGGGGATGCCAAACACATTGATGAGACGGTAATTATTGAGAAAAATACGCTCTTGCAGTTGCTCAAGATCTTTGTCGCGCCCAAAGACTAATGGCACTTCAGGCATTTTATCCAAACTTTCTCGTAACGGTTTTGGCTCGTCCCACAGTAAGCCTGCTTCTAACGCATCTTTCAAGTACCCATCAAATGGTAGTGACTCTTCGTCGTTGGGAGAATCAGACCATTTGTGCTGCGATCGCGTTTCCCAGGCTCCTTCAACTGGTCCTTGTAAGCCGCGTTTGCTGACCTTAACGCCTACAACGTCAGACAGCAGCTTCCACAGTTCTGGCCCAACGTTTTGATTGAAATGGTCAAAACCACAGCGGTTCGCGCATTCCCTGTAAATCTCCTTCGTTGTCCTACCATTCCACGCCCCTTTGAACAGGATACGTTGGAGATCATTCAGGCGCTTCCCCTTCTCAGAAAGTAGCTCCTCAACAAACTTGAGTGCCTCATCAGCGTTCATTTGCAAACCCAGGTAGATGCTCGTCCTCTAGTGTAAGGCTGAACTTTCCTGAACTTTCCTGAACTTCGTAGATCTTCAGCTTTTTCTTGGCTGGCGAAATAGTCTTGAATTGTCTGCATTACAAACGTTTGATTTTCTTGCCACAGTAGAGACATCAGAAATCAGCGCGGATGCTAGTAGCAAAAGACACTATTATCCGTTGCTTCGTCACTACCCAAGTTTCGTCACTACCCAAGTAAGGAGAGCAACCATGTTTAGTCTGGTTCCCTTTGTGAAAGCGTTAACTGGCACCGCCGCTTCGACTAATCATCAATTCAATCATCAACCGCAAACAACCAACGCTTCTAATTGCTATACAAACCCTATTGTGGAAGCGATCGTTACTCAAACCATTGCGCCGGGCAGAAGAGGGCAAGTGAAATGCCAAGGCTCTTGGTGGACGGCTAAATCCATGCAAGGCTTAACGCTACTTCCAGGCAAAGTTGTTTATGTGATTAGTCGTCAAAATATCACGCTGTACGTTGAGCCTGCTTTTATCGATTCTAGACAAGGACATTAACGACTATGGCATTTGCGATCGCGATCTTTACGGGCTTAGTGTTCGTGACCATTGTGGATTTCCTTTCTCAAATCAAACGACCTAAAACACTTGAAGAAGAGATTGGCGAGGCTGTCACAAAGTACCTTGCCGAGAACAAAAAGAAGCGAGAGGAAGAGAAAGAAAAGCCATAAGTGGGTAGAAGTCAGGAGTCAGAAGTTAGAAATCAGGAGACAGAAGTCTTTGGTTGAGCTACTCTTGGCTCCTGATGCTGACTTCTGGATGCTGCCTCATTTGCCATATCTCACTGGCTTGAGAAGCGCTACATCGCAGCTCTAAAAGTGGTGGGCAGAACTCAACTTGAAGCCGTCAGCGATCGCTATCAGCGTTTGATGATGTCGATCGCTGATGGCAAGATGAGGCTTACGCCTCTAACAGAATTGCTCTATTTCACAGTCATATTTAATCAGTTAAACGCGGTGCTTAAAGTCAATCCATTTTAAGCAGTTCAGTCGTTAGGTCTGTTGTGTACGCTACTAACCGCTATTGCTAAACCGAACTTATGAGACCGACAAATTGTTCCCAATCATCAGTGTTTTCTACCGAAGTTTCTGAAACGAGCGAAGCTCAAACGAATCAATCACACACGAGCGAAGCTCAGAACGATCACCTATCAAACTCTGAATTATCGTCTCAAGAAACATGGATTGCCGCTCCTGAGACACATCCATCAAATGAGCCATCGCACCCAAACCGTATGGCTCAAACTGTGTTAATTGCCGTTGTAAGCGTCATGGGATTAACAGTTATTTCAGGTGTTGTTTATAGCATCCTTGCCAAAGCAAACGTTCAACCACGATCGCAGCCGTCTATCGTTGAGCCAACGCCATCAGGATGGCATCAAGGTAATCAGACATCGCCAAAGCGTGAAGCACCTTTGCAAACGCAAGACAGCCATGAAGACTCAGCAAAAATGCTGCTTAATCGAGCTAGACGGCTGGCTGCAATCAGTCGTTTTGAAGACGCGATCGCAGAGGCAAACAAAGTCCCTTTCGATAGTTTGCTCTATCCAGAAACGCGGCAAGCGATCGACCAATGGTCAGCACAAGCGTTGCAGCAAGAAGCGGAGCAGAAAGCCATACAGCAAAGTAATCAGCAGCACTGGCACCTGGCTCAACTAGCGTTAGACCAAGATAATTGGCAAACCGCTTTGCAAGAAGTCAATCAAATCAACGTGAATGCAACAAATCAGAATTCATTCTGGCAACAGCAAAGAGAGGATATGGTTCAAAAAATAGAGCCCTATCAACACGAGTACAAAGCACGAGAATTTCTTGAGAAAGGTGAATTAGAAAATGCCGTTTATGAAGTAAATCAACTTCTACCAATCGCTCCTTGGAGAGAAAAGAGGAACATCATCATTGAACAAGTCAAGCAAAAGCTCACCGACAACGAGGTCGCTCAAAAATGGGATGCGCGCTGCCGAGCGTTGACCCAAGGCAACATCAGTCGATGCCCTAACTTAGAGGAGCTGAAGGAGTTTGTAGACCTTCTACCATCGACCCGTTGGCTCCCTGGATTAAATTCTCCAGGTCGTAAATCAAAGCGTTAAACCGCGAGGAAGGCTGATATAGTGCTGTTTAACAGTGGAGTAAGCACTATATCGCCTTTCTTCTCAACGTGAAGTACGGTGTTAGACTGCTTTAGCGCACACCACATGGAGTGATGTCAACTGTATTGATAACAAGCTAAGAAAGCAGAGGTAAGTGTCTATGGAATCCTCTATGTCTAGCAATCCAAGCTTAACGGCAACACCTCAAAGCTCGATCGCCATCCGCGTCATTCCGGTGAAATCAGCCGTAGAGCAAGAGTGGTTCTTAGATGTGCCGTCGATCGTTTATGCTAACGATTCCAACTGGGTACCGCCGCTTCGCAGCAGTGTTGCCAAGCAGTTGGCAACAACGAATCCGTTTTTGCAATATGGGCGATTACAGCAGTTTTTGGCAGTGAGGGGGGAAGAGCCAGGAGTCAGGAGTCAGGAGCCAGGAGGGCGATCAAAACTCAAAACACCTTCTCTGCTTGGTCGGATTGTGGCAGCGGTGAACGATCGCTTGATCGATCGTGAAGGGCAAAAGGTGGGACTGTTCGGCTACTTTGAATGCGTGCCTGATTTTGCCGTGGCGAAGGCGTTGTTGGATGCTGCATGCCAGTGGTTGCGGGAACAGGGCATGACGATCGTGCGAGGGCCGATCGACCTTTCGACCCACAATAATTGTCTGTTTTTGGTGGATGGCTTTGATTCGCCACCGATGATGATGATGCCTTATAATCCGCCCTACTACCCGCAATTTGTAGAGAAAGACGGCTGGCAAAAAGCAAAAGATGCCTATGCGTACAACTTTCCACTCGACAAACCGCTGTCACCAGAATTTGAGAAAGGCTACCGGATTGCGTTGAAGTCGGGAGTTACCTTTCGGCCATTGCGAACCAAAGGCGAAGGGTTTGAGCAGGATTGCATTAGCCTCTATAACCTGTTTACAAAAGCCTTCTCAAATAACTGGAGTTCGACCCCCCGCACACAGGAAGAGTTTTTGGAGGAAGCAAAAGATCTGCAAAGTTTGGTTGATCCAGATGTGTTTCCGATCGCTGAATATAACGGTGAAATGATTGGCTTTTGGATGGGTCTGCCAGACTACAATGTTCCGCTTAAACATGTGAATGGAAAATTGAATTGGTTCGGCATCCTTAAGTTTCTCTGGTATCGTCGTCAAATTGATCAGGGGCGCGTCATTGCCATTTGTTCCTTACCAGAATTCCGTCGCAAAATGGTACCGCTGGGACTCATTTATTTGGGCATGAAAGGCGGTATTCAAAAAGGGAAACCCTACAAACGCGCAGAACTTTCCTGGGTTTACGAAGACAATTTTCCCTCACGCAAACTCATCGAAGCCTCCGGAGGCACGATCTATAAAACCTACCGTATTTACGAAAAGGTTCTTGAGTGAGTCAATTTTTCTAATTTAAAAAAATCTAAGCCTAAAAGAACCACATTCTTTAAAGGATGAACTTTTGGCTGCAACGCGATCGCGTTTTGATTGAGTCACACCACGTCTGATAGTTGTTTGCTGCTCGACCTATCTACTAAAGCAATGATGATGAGATATTTTTTCTTACCTTTCGTTTCAATTTCCGCAAGCATGGCGATCGCTAGCCTGTATCCTGCAAACTCCGCCCAGGCTCTTGGTGAGAAGCATAAAAGGGATTCTCGGTGCTCTGTCGTAGCTCAAGATAATTCTACTACTCAGAAAGCAGAGCAACCAGATATTAATAGCAATATTAGTGAGTGGCTACTGAACGAACGAGTGATAGTCCTTAGCAAAGAAATCGATGCTGAATTAGCAGAAGCCGTCATACCACAGCTACTTTATTTAGATCGTAAAGCCCCTGGAAAGGATATTTATGTCTATATCAACTCTCCTGGCGGGGAGATTACATCAGGAATGGCGATCTATGACACGATGCGATCGCTAAAATCTGATGTTGTAACGGTTAGCATTGGTGAAGCAAGCTCTATGGCAAGCATACTCTTAGCTGGTGGTACAAAAGGAAAACGGCTTGCTTTGCCTAACTCACGCATCATGATTCATCAACCACTAGGCGGAGCCGGAGGACAGGCAACTGAGGCTGAAATTGAGATTAAAGAACTTTTGTATCAGAAGAAACAACTTACTCAGCTATTGTCACAAAATACAGGTCAGTCACTTAAGCGAATTGCAACTGATACCGATCGCAACTTCTATATGTCTGCTCAAGAAGCGAAAGCATATGGCATTGTTGATCAGGTTGTGAAACAACTGCCTTCAGCTTCTCGACCTTGAATAAAGTAGTCATTGATTGAGCTATCCAAACATTCACCACTAAAACAAACGTTTTTCAGCAGTGCTGATAGCTGTAGGTTGAATTCCAAGGGGGGCTAATCGCTCACAAACTCACTCCCTATTTTCTACTCTCTTCCCACTAATGTTGCTACTTTATCTAACAATTGATATGGCTCTACTGGCTTGATGAGATAGTCATCAACGCCCTGAACGGTGTGATCTTTGGATGAGACTTTTGCCATGAGCGCCAAGACTTTAGTGGCTTGTAGGGCTGGATGGTCGCGCAGAAACTGGATGATTTGATCGCCATGCAGATCGGGTAGCTGGATGTTGGCAATGATCAGGCGTGGACGCAGTAGCTCAATTTGCCTCATGGCGGTAGCACCATCAATCATCCATACGACCTGACAGTCGGCAGCAGTGAGCAGGTCGCAAATCAACAGCGCTGTTTCATCGTGGTCTTCAATTAGCACCACCCGTTCCCCAATGGGTAGCGCGCGCTTCATTGCCTCAGTTTCTAGAAGGTTTGGCGCGATCGCGGGCATAAGGCTAGCGGTTTTGTCTGTTAGATGGGCGATCGACGGATTCACTGATTGAGCAGGCAACCACACTGTAAAAATTGAGCCAACGCCAACAGTTGAGTTGACTTCAATCTTGCCGTTGTGCAATTCAACCAATTGCTTGGTCAGGGCAAGCCCCAAGCCTGTTCCCTCGTAGTTGCGGGTTAGGGAGCTATCAAGCTGTTGAAATTTCTGGAATAGCAGCGATCGCTGATTGTCTGCAATGCCAATCCCTGTGTCTTCAACTTGAAAGATAGCCGTATTGTGCTTACTGCCAAACCGCAACGTGACGCGCCCACCTGCGGGCGTGAACTTGATAGCGTTACTGAGTAGATTCAGCAAAATTTGGCTCACTCGATGCGGATCAGCCATAAAGGCATCATCTTCTACATCGGTGCTATTTAAGCTTTGTGAATCATGTTCAAGCGCCTTAAGGGCTAACTCAACGCCCTTGGAGTGTGCCCGTTCTTGAAGTATTTGCAGGCTTTGATGCGCGACCTGAGACAGCGAGAACGGTTTGACATCCAGCACAACCTTGCCCGCCTCAACTTGGGACACTTCCAGAATGTCGGTGATGAGTTCTAGCAAGTGTTCGCCGCTGCGTTTGATGAGCTTGAGATACTCTTGCTGCTTTTGCGGTTGCAAAGGGTAAGTATCTGGCTTCATTGCCATAACGCGTAGCAGCGTTTCTGCCATGCCAATGACACAGGTTAAGGGAGTCCGTAGTTCATGGCTCATAGCAGCCAGAAACTCAGTTTTAGTACGATTTGCGGCTTGGGCTGCTAAAAGCGCATCATGCAGTTCTTGAGTCCGTTCAATAACGCGCTGTTCAAGCAGGTGCTGTTGCTCTAGCGCTGCCGTGACTGCATTGGTGGGTGAAGCGGGAGAGTGAGTTAGCATCAGGTCTGCCAATCGCAGCGTAAACTCACTTTGAAGATCTGGATTGTTTGCCTGCACTTGCTGCACAGCCTGATGCAGCCGATCGACCAACTTAGAGCGATGCTGAGACTGATGGTGTAACTGGGACAGGAAAGCTGCGATCGACTCTGGTGCAAACGTCAAATGAATGGTCTCGTGCAACGCCTCATTAGGGGTTGGATCTGCCATCAACAGGCCACTAAACTGATGTGAAACCACCACTACAAAGCGATCGCCCTGTCCAGCCATTGTGCGATCGCGCCGCAGCGTTGCTTCTGTCAGCACCAAGCTCGTTTGATCACCCGTCTGGGCCGTTTGCTGAAGGGCGCTGCTAATTTGCTCAAACGCCCCGCAAGGAAGAACCCAGCTCAGGCTTAATCTTCGGTCAGACGACATTTCACGGACTGCTAAAACACAAGCTATAACGGTCAAGCCTACTATAGCGGGTATCTATGCGACGAAAAATGCAAACATTGTGAAGGCGTGATGCCATCTATTCTCCTGACAACTCTTTCCGCTTGCTTATTGCTGTTGAGCCTGCTGTTGCTCGTGTTGGGTGCTTGTCGCACTGTTCAGCCCCGTTGGTTCTGGCAGGGCTGGCGAAGGGTTGGGATGCGATCGGTTAAAGTGCAATCGACCTGAGAGCGATCGTCCGTTGCCTCCACGATAAACCGTAATCAACTCGGCGCAAATGCTGACCGCGATTTCGGCGGGTGTAAGGGCACCGAGATCAAGACCGATCGGCGCATACACCGCTTCTAATTGACACGCGATCGAGACTGCATCCATCCCCGAAAGGCTCTCCTGTCGTAACGCTTGCAACACGGTTTTGACTCGCTTTTGGCTGCCAATCATGCCGATGTAGTGGGGCGATCGGGGCAAGAGTGCTTTTAGGGCCGCCATATCGTGCTGATAGCTGCGTGTCACCAGAGCAACGTAAAGCTGTGGTCTCTCGTTTAGCGTTGCAACGGCTGTATCGACGGGTTGAGCCAGCACCGTGGCTTCTGGAAACCGTTGGGTATTCGCAAACTCCGGGCGATCGTCCTGCACTATGACCTGAAACTCAAGCAGGTGAGCCATTTGTGCTAGCGGTACAGCCACATGACCAGCACCGATGATCAGTAGGATGGGTGGCGGGAGGAGCGGTATTGTGAAAGCGTGGGGTGTGGGGTGTGGGGTGTGGAGTGTGGTGAGGTAGGGTGCGCGATCTGGTGCAGAAGCAATAAGTAAGGAGGCAGATTGTCCAGTTTGCAAGAGGCCAACGATATCATTTGCAAGGGCGATCGCACGTTCACCTTGCCAGCGTTCTAGCCAAACCTGCATCATGCCACCACAGATGCCCTGTTTGATTTGCTCTGGATGACCCGATAGGTCAATATCAACTCTTTTCTTTGCGCCTGTCACGAACACCTGTTTTGCTTGCTCAATGACACTGGCTTCGCCTACCCCGCCTCCGATCGTGCCCACAAGACTACCATCCGCACAAAGGAACATCATTGCGCCCACTTCTCTCGGCACCGACCCTTTGACATTGACGACCGTTGCCAACACAACGGCTCCCTGTCGAAGTGCAATAGCAAGCTGCTGGTAGAAGTGAAGCATGTAGGATACAGTATGGGGCGATCGCATTGTACGAGGTGGGCGATCGGGTTTCGGTATCGGGTGTGGTCAGAAGAGCTAAAGTCGCTGGCACACAATGATTTCACTCGAACTTACGCACCATATTAAACGACACGCCACCCGTCCGATTGATTACCTCACTTGCTGGCACTTTAATAAAGCCTGCTCGTTCATAGAGCCTCACAACACGGTTGTCTTGCCGCACATTGAGACTCACGGCTGGAAAGCGATCGGTTGCTCTGTCTAAAAGCTGCATCAATAATCGTGTGCCAATCCCTTGATTACGACAATCCGGCGCTACAGCCATTGCCAATTCGAGAATTTCCTTGCTGATGTAGCCAAACCCTTTGTTGTCTTCTGACCATAGACGCAACCAGGCTGCAGCAACAGATACGGCACCTCTGGTTGCAACACATCCGCTGTCACCAGCTCTGCCCCAACCTGATGCATAACGAGCTAAATACGGTTGCTCTTGAATAGACTCCAGCGAGGGTTCGTGTGATGCATACCGCAACATTTCCCACACGATCGCTCCATCTTCACCCGTCAAAGCGCGAATGGTGTAATCCATACGTCCTTGACCCCGTGCCACAACAGTAAGGCTAGTAAAGTCGTATTCAGGGCGTAAGTCATCATCCATTTCAGGGATCTGACTCATAAGCTTTACCAACTATCCCTTAACGATCACCATTACTCATTTTCTAGGGCTGTTGTCTCCACCCTAATTTTCGTTTTGTTAGCAAAGTATCAACTTGAGGCATGTGAAACTCCACAAGCTCTACGGTCTCTCGCACTAATGTTTCAAGTTGGTTGATAGCTACAGAAGCATCTTGATCAAACAAGCTTTCAAGACGAGAGGCAAATTTTTCGGGCGTAATTTTCATCTGCTCAATAAACCTCCTCATCTGCTTGAATTGAAATGTCGAATAGTACAAACGGTTTAATCCAGATAAGACACCGAGAAGATTTTGGGCTGACTCAACCATGATCTGGTAGTACCAGAGCGTTGCGTCACGCTTGGCAAACTTTTCCTGCATCCCCCAAATGGCGAAGAACTTAAGGTAATGCTCAACCATTGCCTGAGCGAGTGCATCAGGGTAGCTGGCAGCTTTAGCCTTCCACTGCTGAACTAATGCTTCACCATACAACGGAACGCCAATCAGCGTTCCAGACATTGCTTTCAACATAGGCGATTGAATATCAAATGCTTCCAAGACGGTTGCCATATCCTTTTCCCATTGCGCGATCGTCGAGTGCCCAAACTGACACTCAACACCGCTCACAAGGTAACTCTCGACAATCACACCTTCTTTTCGATCGCCCAACGTCCACAGCCGTTCTGAACCCTGATTCTGTTGCCGCGCAAGCTGTAATTCTGCTTCGGAAGGCAATTCATCATAATAAATGCCCACGTCACAATCGGAGTACTCATCGCACAGTCCTTCTGCAATTGAACCTGTGACCATTACAGCTTTAGCGTTCGGGTTAGCAATATATACTTTGACGTTGCGTTTTGCTAATTCCAGCAAATATTGCGTTCTATCGTTCATAGAGCTTTGTACTGTGGGTGAGTATCCGTGTCCATGACGCAGCACTGAATTTGCCAAGCTAATAAACTATACGATCGCCTCACGACTCTGATGAGGCTGATTAGAAAACGTTTCATTGCGATAAAGCACCGTTTCTGAAACTAGCGTCATCTTTTGATCAAGCCAAATCAGGGAGGCTTGAGCGACAGAGCCAGCCTGAAGCGTCACTAAGGAGAAGTTGCGTAGACAGTTGCTCTCTGTTTTGACAATGCGGGGCACGCTGGCAGCGTTCAGGTATATGGTGCCGTTCTGATCGACGAGGGGGACGCGCTGGTGCTGTTTGGTGTGGCGCAACTGGTGGTGCATGTGACCAAAAGCAACCAGGGGAATCGTTTTGCCCAATTTACGAGCGGCTTCGATCGCCTCTGCAAAGTCCAGATCGCCATGATCACCACCGGGAGGACTCCAATCTCTCCCACAGGTATCTTCAGGTCGATCGCCTAAACCTTTCGGCCCACAGTGCCCCAAGAAGATGACGGTATCGAGAGCGCTGCTGCTGGCGGCTTGCACAATCCGTTCCGTGGATTCAGCAAAGCTCGTGATACCGTAGCGCGATTGGTAAAACGCATTGGTGTTCTTCCACTCTGAGCCGCCCCAGCTAAAGGGACGCGCACCCACCACTGTTAAATTTAATGCTGGAAAATCCAGCTTGCCGTAGCCAACGTGAGCGTCTCCCAGTAAATCAAGCTGTTGCTGTACCCGGTCTTCCTGGGTGCGATCGTAGGGACACTTCTTGATGCCCCATTCGGTGGCGCTATACCAGGCATCGTGGTTGCCCAAAACGGCTGCTTTCGGAATATCGAGTGCCGCGATCGATCGCACGACCTCTACAGATTCATTGCCAAAATCGCCGACCAGCAGCACCAGATCCACACCGAGATGTCTCAGCGCGATCGCATCATCAGCATCCCAACAGTTGTGGACATCGCCAATCACGGCAATGGTGATCGCAGTCGTTGAAGGCGCGATCGTTTGTATGAGTGAGTTCTTCGTTGATAAGTTTCGATCGTGTAGCGGTTCAGTCATGCGTATCCCCTTTCCCATCTCTTCCAGCATAATCAGCTTTGAAGAGGATGAGTGGTAGAGGTTACAGGACTGATCCCGCACTGAAGGATCGCCCATTACAAAATTGCCTGTTCTTAATTCACCGTCGAGACCCAGAGGTAACAGAATCTACTCTTTGCGTTCTCTGCGCCTCTGCGGTTAATTTTCAACGCTCTTTAATCCTTACGTTTAAAGGTCTCTCAGTTAACAATCACGTACATCAACACCTGACAGAGTAGTGAACGAGAGACAATTGAAATCAACCTCAGATGTAGAACACTCATGTCAGATGTGACGTTAACATTGACCATTAACGGTGCCCTCGTCCCGCTTAAAAATGTGTCCCCTACGATGACACTGCTGGAATACCTACGCGACAGTGGCCGAGTAGGCACCAAAGAAGGCTGTGGTGATGGCGATTGCGGTGCTTGTACAGTAGCGATCGTCGCCGAAGGTGCAGATGGCAAGCCGCAGTACCAGGCGATGAACAGTTGCTTGATTCCCTTAGCATCTGTAGCGGGACAAGACATTATCACCGTTGAAGGGGTGGCGAACGGCGCACTGCATCCCGTACAGGCAGCAATGGTCGAAACGATGGGTTCCCAGTGTGGCTACTGCACACCCGGATTCATTATGAGTTTGTTTACCGCGTATTACGATCGGGCCGTTGACGATTTTTCGCTAGAAGGCAATCTGTGTCGCTGTACAGGCTACCTCTCCATTCGCCGTGCGGCTGAGTTGGTGAATGAGACTGCACCCGATGACACCTTTGCAACGCATCTGAACCAAGCGTCGGCTGAGTTGGTACCGTTGGACTACAGTGGCAACGACCAATACTTCTACCGACCTACCCATTTAAGCGGCGTTCTGACGTTACTCCAGCAGCATCCCGATGCCACATTAGTTGCAGGTGCTACCGATTTGGGACTGGAACTCACCCATCGTCGCCAACACTTCCCTGTGATGATTTCGCTCGAAGCAGTGGCAGAACTCAAGCAGGTTGAGCAAACCCTAGACGCAGTGACGATCGGCGCAGCAGTGCCGCTGAGCCACATCGAAACCAACCTGCACGGCATCTTTCCCAGCTTGGATGAGATGCTGCACTGGTTTGCCGCGCGACAGGTACGCAATCGAGCCACGATCGGCGGCAATCTAGGCACCGCTTCTCCGATCGGCGATCTGCCTCCCGTGCTTCTGGCTCTAGACGCGGAGATCACGATCGCCAGCATCACTGGAACTCGCATCCTGCCACTAGCTGACTTCTTTAAAGGCTATCGTCAAACTGATCTCAAACCGGGAGAGGTGATTGTCTCGGTGACGATTCCCAAAGCGATCGCGCTTGGTGCCGTGCGTCGTCTCAGCCAGTCGTACAAAATCGGCAAACGCGGAACCGATGATATCAGCATTGTGGCAGCAGCCTTTACGATCGACCTGGATGCGAACGATCGCATTGTTCATGCGCGGCTGGCCTATGGTGGCGTGGCGGCAACTCCAGTACGGGCGATCGCGGTCGAAACCATGCTCATGGGGCAACCCTGGACTCTCGCAACCATCCAGAACATCAAGCCGACGCTGAAAGCCGCCTTCACACCGCTCACCGACCTGCGAGGCAGCGCCGACTACCGCAAACTGCTGATTGCCAATCTCTTTGAAAAGTTTTTTGTAGAATGTCAGTCGCCAGAAGAGACGGTGGCAGGCGTGGTGTTGATGTAAAGAAAATGGATCAATCCGATTGGGCTAATTGCCAGGAGGTACAAAAATGACTGAAACAGCAGAAAAACTGAAGCTTGAGCTAGCTCAACTCTCGATGGAGGAGCGTGCGGAACTTGCTTACTTCTTGATTTATTCTCTCGATGAGGAATCCAATTATGAAGTAGAGAGCGCTTGGAATATCGAATTAACGGAAGCGCAAAAAAGGGAAATGGATACCCGCATTGAAGACTATGGCATTAATTCAGACAATACCTTTACGTGGGAGGAAGTCAAAGCGTCGATTAAGAAGCCGTAATGAACTGATACATCTTACTCTGTTGTAGTGAATTATTAGATTAATACTGTCTGTCCTTTTATGACTGAGCTAACGGATGCTCTAGAACGAATTCTTGCTTGGCGACGAGAACATAAGCCTACTGATTGTGATCGCTTTAAGCCAGGATTGTCGTTAGCGGAAATTCAAGAAAAACTGAGTCAATTTCCATCCCGATTACCGAGAGAAATTTACACCCTTTACCAATGGCATAACGGTACAAATGATGACTCTTGGGATTGTGGTGTTTTTGTTTACCATTCTTTTATAGATATAGACTACGCCTTGCAGCAAGCCGAAGAGTATATCAATGAGGAAACCCAAAGCACTTACAGAGAACAGAAAGATTTACCGATGTACTTATTTCCTTTCTGTGAATTTGAAGGTGAGTATTTTGCGGTTTCAGGAGCGGAGGAAGAGAGAAGTTCTGCTCCTATATTTTTCATTGATGAAACAGGTGATATTGCTCTTGCCTTCAATAGTCTGACAAATATGATGCTGGCATTGGTTGAGTGCTATGAAACTGGTATCTATGCAGTTGGAGATAACGGGTTTGTTGATGTCGTCGATGAGGTTGCATTTGGAGAAATTCGACTTAAATACAACCCAGGAACAGCAAAAAAGCTTTATGCGAGTGGATGGTAAATTGAGATAGATAAGGCATAAAATTTTGGTTGGATTAGCCTGACTAAAGACATTCGTAGAGTACAGACTAACAAGTAGAGGTGACACGATGAACGCAGTGGGCAAACCCTCGAAGCATGAAAGCGCGGTCTATCACGTTAGCGGCAGAGCAGTCTATACCGACGATCAGCGCCAGCCTGTAGGGATGCTGTCGGTCTATCCGGTCGTGGCACCTTATGCCAAAGCGCGAATTACAAGGATTGATGTCTCTGGCGCAGCGACTGTAGAAGGGGTTGTGACTGTGCTGACGGCTGACGATGTTCCCGGCACAAACGATACGGGTGTGATTGCGCGCGATGAGGTGCTGTTTCCCACTGAAGAAGTGAGCTACTACGGACAGGCGATCGTGTGGGTCGTCGGTGAAACGGAAGAAGCCGCTCGACTGGGAGCCGAAAAGGTCGTCGTGACTTATGAACCACTGGAACCGTTGCTGAGCATCAAAGCCGCGATCGCCGCCGATAGCTTTCACAATCAACCGCAAGTGATGCGTCAGGGTGACGTGATGGTGGCGATGAGTGATGCCGATCGCTGTCTTGAAGGCGAGATTGAAATGAACGGGCAGGATCACTTTTACCTGGAAACCCAGGCGAGTTGGGTGATTCCCGATGGAGAAGGACATTATCAGGTCTACGCTTCGACCCAGCATCCGGCAGAAACGCAGGTCATTGTTGCGCGGGTGCTGGGCGTTTCCAGCAGTCAGGTTGTGGTGACGTGTTTGCGGATGGGTGGCGGCTTTGGTGGAAAGGAATCCCAAGCGAACCCCTATGCATCAGTAGCGGCGATCGCCGCCCATAAAACAGGTCGTCCCGTCCGTGTGAAGCTCAAGCGCAGCCACGATATGACCCTGACAGGCAAGCGTCATGGCTTTTTGGGACAGTACAAGGTCGGCTTTACAAACGAAGGCAAGATTACGGCACTGGATGTGTCGCTCTATGCCGATGGGGGCTGGAGTCTCGACCTATCGCCTCCGGTGCTGCTCCGCGCTATGCTCCATGTCGATAACGCCTACTACATCCCCCATATCAAGGTAACGGGACTCATCGCCAAAACCAACAAGGTGTCGAATACCGCGTTTCGAGGGTTTGGTGGACCGCAAGGTATGATTGTCATTGAAGAAGTGGTCGATCGCATCGCTCGTGCCCTCAACCTGCCACCCGATGTCGTGCGCGAACGCAATTTCTATCACGGCACAGGTGACACTAACACAACTCATTACGGACAGGAACTCTACGACAACCGTCTCGATCGCGTCTGGCAGGAAGCCAAGACCAATGCCAAGTTTGCAGAGCGACAGGGGGCGATCGCCGCTTTCAACCGCACTCATCCCTACACCAAGCGCGGGTTAGCTATCACGCCCGTCAAGTTCGGCATCTCGTTCAACAAAACCCACTACAACCAGGCAGGCGCGCTGCTGCTCATCTACACCGACGGCAGCATTCAACTCAATCACGGTGGCACGGAGATGGGACAGGGACTCCACACCAAAATGTTGCAAGTGGCAGCCAGCGCTTTGGGCGTGAGTTTGGATCGCTTTCGCCTGATGCCCACCAGCACCGATAAAGTGCCTAACACCTCTGCAACGGCTGCCTCCAGTGGGTCAGACTTGAACGGGCAGGCAGTCAAAGATGCGTGTGAAACGATCAAAGCGCGCCTCTCCCCGGTCGCCGCAAGAATGCTGAACCTCGACGCACCCGAAGATCTGGTGTTTGAAGATGACTGGATTTTTTGCAAGACCTATCCCAAAGATCGCGTTCCCTTTCTCAACGTGGTGCGGCAGGCGTATGACGATCGCATTAGCCTTTCTGCTACAGGCTATTACCGCACACCACACATCTACTGGGATGAGGTGACGTGCAAAGGCAGACCGTTCTACTATTTCGCCTATGGTGCCGCCGTGAGCGAAGTTGAGGTCGATGGCTTCACTGGCACCTTCAAGCTGCGCCAAGTAGATGTGGTGCATGATGTCGGCGAATCGCTGAATCCCCTGGTCGATCGCGGCCAAATTGAAGGCGCGTTTGTGCAGGGCATGGGCTGGCTCACGATGGAAGAACTGGTCTGGGATGAACAGGGACGACTCCGCAGCGATGCACCCAGCACCTACAAAATTCCCACCATTAGCGAAATCCCTAAACACTTCAGCGTTCATTTACTCACACGAGCCGCCCAAGACGGTGTGATCTACGGCAGCAAAGCGGTGGGCGAACCACCCTTCATGCTGGCAATGTCTGTGCGAGAAGCCATCCGAGAAGCCGTCGCCGCGTTTGGTTCAGCCGATGTCGTCCATCTTGCTGCTCCTGCAACTCCGGAGGCGACTTTGTGGGCGATCGAAGCGGTGCGATCGGCTTCCACCCAGTCAGCCACCATCCCCGATCCACAGCTTTCAACCATCTAGCGGCAGTATGTCAAACGGTTGGGGGATGTTCGCCCATTTTCACCCACATTCGCCGAACACGAAGTAATTGAGGGCGATTCATCTTTAGCGCGATGAGAGTCGCTCTACCAATAGAAGACAACCCGCCAATTTCTGTTGCTGCCTCATTCCACTTGAAGTGCTCAGTCCATGCTTGCTGTTGGGGATGAAATAACGGCACCTCTGCTTGTGTTGCTGGGTCAGTCGCCATTTGACGAGCCGCTTTATAGCGGTTGCAGGATGGACAGGCTAAGCAAAGATTCTCAAAGCTTGTCGTGCCACCCTTTGAAAGTGGTAAGGATGTGTTCAAACTCAAATGTTGTTGCGGTAAGAGATTCAGCCGTTCGGCAGTAAGCACAACAATTGACGAAATGACCGCGTATTTGGCGTTGCAGTTCAACGGAAATGTAAACGCTCACGTTACCTTGAGGCTCCGTGAAGCTGTTGCAGGGTATACCTTGCTCTGGTCTTGAGGATGTTCAGGTAATCCACTTGTGTGAGGAGTTGATCAAGTTTTGCCCTTGCTTCAGCCGCTAATTGCCCCTCAGCATGTTGAGCGAGTAGTTCATTAAGCTGAATCTGTTCAGCAGCGGCAAGCTGAGTGGTCGCTAGCGCCTGTAGTTCTTCCAGGCTTAAACCAATCAACAACTCTTCGTCAGCAGCAGCAACCTTAGCAAGACGCTGATAGGTTTCCAGGTCTAGTAAGACACCAACGCGCTCTCCTTGCTGATTTGTCACATATTGCACGGCTCCGATCGTCTTTGATTTAGTCATGGGTTCGATTGGATAGACGATAACTCCAGTGTAGCGATCGTTCTGAAGCGGTTATTTGCGATACTCCTATCCCCTGATGGACGATAACTCTAGTGTAGCGATCGTCCAATGATTTCCTATTGGGTTGTGAGTTAATCGATGGTAAAGAGATAAAGGTTTGACAAGACTTAACTTAATCGAGGTGAGGGATGATCATACTGAAACCAAGGCGAGCGACGATCGCTCTAGGGAATATCTCTACTGGCTCGTCGATCGATCTCTTGCGTTTTGGCTAGCAGCACCTTGCAACGATCGACCAACTGAATAAACTCAGCGCGATAGCTGTTTGGATCATTGCCTTTTGCCTGCTTTGCTAACCGCAGAACAGTATTAAAATTTGCCTGTCCTTTAAACTCAGACTCGCGCAAGACCATCCCAAACATGGCAACAGCCGCAGAGAATTTTAAGTTATTTGACGTAGCTTCTAAGGGAGTGTTTTGGTCAAAAATGGGATGGGAAATGAGTTGACTGGTTGAGTCTTTTGGGTTTTTGTAGCGCAGTTTTACCTGCATGAGTTCATCGTTGGAAGCAGACACGATCGCCTTCGGCTGCTGATACTTCA
Organism: Stenomitos rutilans; assembly: GCF_059505485.1. Classification (NCBI taxonomy): domain Bacteria; kingdom Bacillati; phylum Cyanobacteriota; class Cyanophyceae; order Leptolyngbyales; family Leptolyngbyaceae; genus Stenomitos; species Stenomitos rutilans. The sequence continues at coordinate 50,023 of NZ_JCACKR010000139.1, read as the reverse complement.
GTGGATCAACAGAAGGCCATTTAACATCACTCTCACTGCCAGCAGGAATAATTTCGTAGAGCGCCGTTATGGTACGTCCGGCACCAATTTCACCTGCATCTTTCTTGTCGTCGTTAAAGTCCTGGTCTTGCAGCAGGCGATTTTCGTAGCCGATCAACCGATATGCTTGTACTTTCGCGGGGTTGAACTCCACCTGAATTTTTACGTCTTTAGCGATCGTAAATAAGGTGCTACGCAAGTCATTGACCAGGACTTTTTTCGCTTCTGACAAGGTGTCGATATAAGCATAATTGCCATTGCCCTTATCTGCCAGTTGCTCCATTTTGGAGTCTTTAGTATTGCCTGTGCCAAAGCCCAAAACGGTCAGAAAAATACCGCGATCGCGTTTCTGCTCAATTAACCGCACCAGTTCAGCATCGCTAGAAACCCCCACGTTAAAATCGCCATCAGTCGAGAGAATGACGCGATTATTGCCGTTCTTGAGAAAGCTTTGCTGCGCCAGTTTGTACGCTAGCTCAATGCCTGCTCCGCCTGCGGTCGAACCGCCTGCTTCTAGCCGATCGATGGCATCTAGAATCGTTTGCTTTTGATTTCCCGGTGTCGGTGGCAACACCAGACCCGCATTCCCCGCGTAGACAACGAGGGTGACGCGATCTTGGGCAGTCAGTTCATTCACCAATAAGCAGAGCGACTGTTTCACCAGGGGCAATTTATTCGGTTCGTCCATCGAACCGGAGACATCCACTAAAAACACGAGGTTGCTGGGTTGTAAAGTTTGCAACTGCTTGCCTTTCAAACCAATCTGCACCAGCTTGTGCTTCGGATTCCAGGGTGCAGCAGCAACGTCCGTCGTGACGGAAAAGGGCTTACCGCCTTCTGGTTGCGGATAATCGTAAGGGAAATAATTGATCAGTTCTTCAATCCGCACCGCATCTTTAGGCGGCAGTTGTCCCGCTGTAATGAAACGCCGCACGTTGCTGTAAGAAGCTGTATCGACATCGATCGAAAAGGTTGAGAGAGGATTTGTGCTGGGACGTAGAAACGCATTTTCAGTAATCGCGTTGTAGCCCTCAGTGTTGCCCGTTCCTGGTTGATTGATACGGCTTTGATCAGTGAAAACGGGAACTGGGCTACTGGCTTGAACAGGCGATGGTTTTGTTGGGGCGATCGCACTATTTGTACTATTGTTCACAACAGTTGAAGGCATTGCCCTTACTGGCAGCGCAGGTGCGGCAGCAGATGCAGGTTGAGAAGGAGCAGCGTTGAGAATGGTTTCTCCTGAAAGCCTAGTCGTGGTAGAAAATTGCTGCTTTTCGAGCGTACTTGTGCGTGCCTCTAGTGCATCCACCCGACCACGCAGCGTTGCAAGTTCAGGAGCATAAGTCTGTTGCAACTGCTGCAATATTGCTAAGTCTGCTTTAGAGACGAGTGAGGCATTTCCAGAAGCAATGAGTTCATTAACGCGATCCAACAGTGCATTCAACCCAGCCGCAAATTCGTAGCGAGTCATCGAACGAACCGGAGACACAGTCGATAGCCCAACGCTCAGACCGTATCGGTTGCTCAAAGCCCTAAATACCAGGATGTCAATGGAAGAAACATATTGCTGCCTGGAAAAGTTATACGTACCCCCAATTGCTACCAGGTCAGACGCGAAACCTTGCATCAGAGCGTCAATTGTATTGAAGTCCTGCTTAGATAGAGTGTCCCTCGTATCTGACAATTTTTCTGAGAGCTTTCCTAACACTGAGTTTAGAGCAAGCACAAAGTCGTAGCGGGTTAACGCTCTTTGATCCGTCAGGGCGATCGGGGCTTTAAGCTCGTTGTGTTGAATCAGCGATCGCAGTGCCTGAACATCACTAGCACCCACACTCTGCTGTGTCATCCATTGCAGCGCCTGAAAGCTATCCAGACCAGAACCATAACGACTTCTCGTTCTTGCCCACGTTGCTTCAAAGCGCTGCCTCAGGCTGTAGAGAGTTACGATATCGCTCTTAGAAGGAGCATTTTCTTCACTCAACAAATTCTGCCTTGCTTGAGATAAGACGAGGTTCAAGGCGACGGCAATTTCATCACCCGTAACAGGTTGATTGCCAATGCCGCTGTAGTCCACAACCTTGTATTTCTCGATAAGCGATCGTAAAGACTGCACATCCGGGTCATTCGGCTGAAATAATTCTGTACCAGGACAAGCTGTCTGCTTCTGATTGGGTGATAACGCCTGAGCCGCGATCGGCATCCATACTGCACCAGGCACCATAAGCAACGCCGTTGCTAACGAACCGAGACGCTGCCAAACTAGACGTTGCAATTGTGACATGGCTTTAACCCTCACACTGAGATGAGGATGATTCTATTACCTTACAAAAGGACTTGTCCAGTGACCTTTATACCTGCTTCGGGTGAGATGTTGGGCACCAGGCGCAATCGCAATCGCCATCAATGCGTTTTACGGTGTTAGCTAAATTTGGCACTGGCTACGTCATCGCACTACACTAAAATTCGTCGATCGCTCCTTCCACCATGCACCCCAACCTTTGGTATCCCTACACACAGGCAAAAACCGCACCCGAACCGCTGAAAGTGAAAGCCGCTCATGGCGTTTGGTTAGAGCTAGAAACAGGTGAACGCATTCTCGATTGCATTTCAAGCTGGTGGGTAAATTTGCATGGTCACAGTCACCCCAAGATTGCAGAAGCACTCTATCGGCAAGCATCCCAGCTAGAGCACGTCATTTTTGCTGGCTTTACGCACGATCCAGCCGAGCAGTTGGCAGAGGGCTTAGTGCGCCGTTTGCCCGCGAACCTCACTCGCGTGTTTTATTCCGACAATGGTTCGACGGCGGTGGAAGTGGCGCTGAAGATGGCGTATCAGTATTGGGCGAATCAAGGGCAGCCTCGATCGACCTTCCTTGCCTTCGAGGGCGCCTATCATGGCGATACCTTTGGAGCGATGGCCGTGGGGGCACGATCGCTCTTTTCCCATGCCTTTGCGCCGCTGCTCTTTGAGGTTGCGTTTGTGCCCTATCCGATCACCCATCCCGATAAGGCGATCGCAGCCGCAACCGAGCAAACCATTCTCGACACCATTGAGAAGTACCTGGTGGAAGCAGGCGATCGCTACGCAGGCATTATTATCGAGCCGCTAGTGCAAGGTGCTTACGGAATGCGCATGGGGCGATCGGCATTTCTCCAGCAGCTCCAGCAGCTTGCTCACAAGCACAATACGCTGCTGATTTTCGATGAAGTGATGACGGGCTTTGGACGCACGGGTGATTGGTTTGCCTGCCTCAAAGCCAACGTGCAGCCTGACATCATTTGTTTATCGAAAGGCATCACAGGCGGTTTTCTGCCGCTGGCTGCCACCGTTTGTTCAGAAACCATCTATGATGCGTTCTATAGTGATGATGCTTTGAAAACGCTGTATCACGGGCACAGTTACGCCGCCAATCCATTAGGGTGCGCGGCAGGGTTAGCGTCACTGGAGTTGATGGTTGAGCACGAATCTGCCTTTAAGCAGATGGAAACCAAGCATAGAGAGCATCTTGCAGCTTTAGAAAATCATCCTCGGTTGACCAATGTGCGTGTTACAGGCACGATCGCCGCGATGGATTTGGTCACGGATCAACCAGGCTACCTTAATCAAATAGCTCTGAACATTCGCAAACGGGCGATTGCTCAAGGCTTACTTTTGCGACCGCTGGGGAACGTTCTGTATCTCATGCCGCCCTACTGTATCACCGATGAAGAGTTAACGTCCGTATATCGTGGCCTTCACACGATCTTGGATGATCTCGATCGTGTGCCTTTTGAGTAGGTATCAATGGTGGGTGTGAGGTGTGGGGGATGCAGTAGACCGATCAAAAGGTAGAAGGCATCGAGATTCCATCTATCTAATGCTTTTTCCATCTGTCGATCGCGTGTCCTTCATGCGCTCCCAAATGGGCAAATCTTCGGGGCGATCGACATCCGTCAGCATTGGGAGCAACGTGAATGAAAGATTGAGTTTCTCGACGATCGTCACAGTCTGTTGCAAGACGCGATCGGTACTCCAGGTGATGGCTTGAAACAGTTCTGGAATCGCCTGTCGTAGGCCGATTAAATAATAACCACCATCGGTTGCGGGACCCAACACCACATCAGTTTGCTGTAGGGCTTGAAAAGCCTTTACTAGCAGTGCTTCCGTTAATTCTGGGCAGTCGGTACCAATGATGATAGCCGCATCCACATCACGATCAAACGCGGCTTGAAATGCTTGCCGCATACGATCGCCCAGGTTGCCTTCTGGCTGAGGCTGATACCGTAAGTCCGCACTCAGCCATAATTCCATCTGCGTGCGATCGCCCCCCGCAAACCAAACTTCCACCGTCAACTCACAGTTTTGCTGCAATGGTTTGACCTGAGCCAGTGTGTATTCAGTCATCTGCCGATGGAGGTCTGCGGCGGCTTCTGCACTCAACGCTGGCATCAGACGGGTTTTCGCTTTTCCTGGCTCTGGGTAGCGTGTAAAGATCATCAGGCGTTCATTCACGATCGCAGCCTTTAAGAAATGATGGGTTGGTCAGCGCGTTTGATGCGTTCAATCCATTAGACCTCTTGCACATTAGAGTTATACCAGTTCTCAGTTTTGAGTTAAGAAGCTCTGTTCCATCACTTCTTGATCTGCAGCCCAATTAAATGGAAATGGTATTACTTCTGCCAATCCTAGCCCTCATCACCCAGCCCCTTCTCTCAAATTGAGGAGAAAAGGAACCAGATTTTAAGGATTGATCGCCTGTGCAGACCAGCCGGAACCATCGTATCGATGCAACCAACGGTTTTGGGGATCGCCGCGCAACTCCAAATGGTCTACCGCCTGTGGATCAAGCAGCAACAAGCAGAAATGGGGTAGAGGAGTCGTTGCGTCCGGTACAGCGACATCAAATCCATCCTTATCTGTTTGAGGCTTGCCGGGATATGCCCAGGCAAACTGTGTACGGGCAGCATCAGATAACGCCTGCCACATCGCCTGTCGAGCTTTTTGCAGCGTCGAATCGGGGTAATCAGCTTTCACTAAAAGTAACTCACCCGCAAGACGAAACTGTTCGCGCGTTTTAGGAAAGTACCAGCAGGCTTCCCCCCAGGCGCAGCGATCGATCTGTTCAGTCTTGGCACTGCGAGCATCCGTCACAAACTGTAGCTGGTTACTGCCATCAAGAAACCCCCGAAACACGATCGTCCGATTGGCAGGACGCTGATCGGCTCGAACGGTCGCAAGCTGTAAATAACGAGTATACACCAACGCACGATTGCGGTGAAGGGCGCGGGCAAGTGGCGATCGCCAGGAAGCCAAAGACATAGAGGAAAGGCCAAAGGCTTAATGATTAGGACTTACACAAACCTCGGAGGTTTCAACCAGGATCAGGCACCGTAACCACTATATAGCCTACTTCAGGCTAACTAAATTGTTAAGAAAGCGTTGCTTAAAGAGGGCGTAAAAGTCGCTTAAAACAGTAAATTTCAGGGTTTCTACGGACAAAAACGTGTGGCAAATAATCCGGATTGAGATACATTAAACGGGCTTAAAGGAATAACAATGCTCAGGTTTTCTGGTTCATTATTGCGGTTGTAAAAATGACAGGTTTAGGTCTTCTTGCAATGAGTTTGTTGCAAACAGTCCCTCCAGCAGTACTCTCGGAAACCCCGATAGCCACGCCATTGCAGAGAGTATCAGGCCGGGCACTAGAGGCCAGTGAGACGATCGCCGTAGCACATGATGAGGCGATCGCCCTTGCCGCTCCTGACACTCTACATTTGTCAACCTTTAAGGCATCATCCCCTGTAGACTCTGTTATCGTTAGCACAAAGCCTTTACCTCAACTGCAGCAGGCCCCTGAAACGACTGCACGCTTACCAGAATTCAGTCGCTCGTCTCAGGTTTCAACGGCCTCAACCGTCGCTCCTCTGGCAGCAGCCTCACCACCCCAGCGATCGCTGCTGACAGCGCTTGCCCCAGTTGCTATACCTCCAGTCGCCGCACCTCCAGTTGCTGCACCCCCAGTTGCTGCACCTAATGAAACAGGTCTGGATTTGGCAACGGCTCCAAGAGAGGATGTGGATGAGGGTAGGAATGCCGCCATGTCGCAGGTGACAGCGGTTTCACAGTTGACGGATGTAGAACCGACTGATTGGGCCTTTCAAGCGTTGCAGTCGTTAGTTGAACGCTATGCCTGTCTTGTGGGATACCCCGATAAAATCTTTCAAGGGAATCGTTCGCTGACTCGCTATGAGTTTGCAGCCGGTTTGAACGCCTGTTTCGATCGCGTCAATGAACTGCTCGCCTCAGCCACCACAGATTTAGTCAAACAAGACGATCTCATCACGTTGCAAAAACTGCAAGAAGAATACGCGGCAGAGCTGGCAACCCTGCGTGGTCGGGTAGAAACGCTGGAAGCACGGACGGCAACGCTGGAAAAGCAGCAATTTTCAACGACGACGCGCTTATTTGGACAAGCCATTTTTAGCCTTCAAGGCAGCAATCGCACAAATATTGATTTGTTTCCTCGCGATGGTCAACCAGAGCGATCGGGCCAGCTCAACACGACGTTTGCTGATCAGGTGGAACTGTCGTTTGTCACATCGTTTCGTCCTGGTGATTTACTGTTGACGGGTTTGCAGACGGGCAACTTGCGATCGAGCGCTCCCGATCTCTTTACCAACATGGGTCGGCTTGCCTACGAATCAGGGCAAGAAAATCAATTGGTGTTGAGTGATTTGTCGTATCGGTTTTCGGTTACTCCTAACTTTGGGGTCATTATTGGAACAGCGGGTGTGAACCCTAGCAACACGTTTCGAGGCATCAATCCCCTTGAGGGCACCGGGTTTGGGGCACTGTCGCTGTTTGGGCAGCGCAATCCCATCCTGGCGATCGGCAATGGTACGGGTGGCATTGGTTTTGATTGGCAAATTGCGCCCAGAGTCAGCTTGCAAGGGATCTATAGTGCCGAATTGCCTGCTGTTGCAACCGATAGCGATGCGGGAGGGCTTTTCGGTGGCCGCTATGTTGCAGGGGTACAGCTTTCACTCGCTCCCACCAATACGATTGATGTGGGCTTAGATTATCTTTTTTCTCGATCGCTTGATAGCTCACTTGGCACAGGTATTGGCGATACGCAGTTGGTATCTCCTTTTACGCTGGGTGATGTGCCTCTAACGACCCATGCGATCGGTGCAACGCTGGCGTGGCGGGTCACTCCCCGTTGGACACTGGGTACCTGGGGCGGCTGGACAACATCGACCCCGATCGACAACAGCCTTTCTGGCTCGGTACAAACCACCAACTGGATGGTGTTTTCGGCTTTCCCCGACCTTTTTGGAGCCGGAAATCTGGGTGGCATTTTGGTCGGGCAACCGCCTAAAATTACGGCCAGTTCGCTACCAACGGGCTTTAACTTCCCGAAGTTTGCGACTGGCGGCGGGGCGGGTGGTCAAACCGACACGGCCATTCACCTGGAACTGTTTTATCGAGCACGCCTGACTGACAACATTGCCATTACCCCAGGCTTGCTAGTGGTCTTCAATCCCAATCACAATGCTGCTAACGATACGTTGTTGATTGGCACGTTAAGGACAACGTTTCAGTTTTAGCGGGGTGCAGTCGGCGTTATTCAACTTTTTGGTTATTCAACTTTTTGGTTATTTACCTTTTTGGAATCTTACTCTCTTCTTGGGTTCAAGCTTATGTCATTGCGTTCTTGCTTCCAATTGCCTTGCTTCCAACTGTTTCAGCTTCTTGTAGGTAGTGCTGCGATCGTGCCGTTGTGGGCTGCTAGCGCGATCGCTCAAGTGCAGATTAACAGCACGGGGGTTATCTCTGGCACCATCACACCGCCCAACAAAAATCCGAATTTCAACCAGGGCACGACGCGAGTGGATACGGACAGCCAGGGACGCTATTTTCGTAATGGGGTGTTGGTCTTTGATGCGAGCGCGATTAACCCCAATTTGGTGAGAATGGGTGCTAATGGCAGCTTCTTTGTCGATTTTCGGGGCATTCCTGTTGTTTCAACCAATGGCACCCTGGATTCTGCAATCTTATCGGGGCAATTACAACCGACGCAGCGGTTTAATAATGATACGCCAGTCAATTTTTGGGGCAACATTCAGGATGAATTTGTCGTACAAGGCAATTATGTTGGTACGGTGACTGATCCGGCGACCGGGCAGCAATATCAAGGAACCTTTGCCATCCGAGGGCAGGGGCCGCGCTATAGCGACTCTAATGGCGGTTCAAGCCCTACCGTGTTTGATTTTCGATCGCAGTACAACTTTCAGGCAAATCCCTCCATTGCCCCTAAGCCAACCGTGTTCTCCTACCCGGTGAATGCTATGCCCGTGAAATTGACCATCACGGTGCCCGCAGGTTTGCAGCCGATCGGGTCGGGCACAACTGGAAGCGGCACGACGATCGGCGGCACGGGCAGTACCGGCAGCACGGGCAGTACCGGCGGCGCGGGTAACAATACCGATCCTGTACTCTCGATTTTTAGTGCTGGAAGCTCCTTTGAGGTTCAGCGCGCGGTGCTGGATGCGGCACAAGCACCAGACGCGATCGGTCCCAAAAGCCGAGTTCTACTGCGATAGAGCGATATCGATCGCTCTTCCAGGACGTGTGTTGTCTGATGGTTTCAAGACCCTCAGATCTTGTGGATGGAGTAGACTTTTGGGAAGGTAGGGTTCTAAAGGACAAAAGCCACTCATGACAGGAATATTTTTGGCGGGAGCAAGTCGTGGCGTGGGGCGAGAGATTGCGAAAAGCTTGACCACCCAGGGGCACGAGGTTGTTGTCCTGCTGCGATCGAACACCGCTCGTCCAGAGCTAGAAGCAATGGGCGCAACGGTGGTGTTTGGCGATGCCCTGGATGCCGAAGCGCTTGCGGCACTCGTTGCTAAACAACCCCTTGATACCGTCATTAGCACGATCGGCGGTAAACCAACGGACGGCGAACGGGCTGACTTTAAAGGCAACCAGAACTTGATTGATGCGGCTGTGAAGGCTGGTGTGAAGCGGTTTCTTTTAGTGTCGTCGATCGGCACGGGTGAAAGTGCGGCTGCCTTGCCACCACAGGCGCTTGAAACGCTGGGTGCTGTCCTGGCAGAAAAAGAACAGGCCGAAAATCATCTCGTTGCCAGCGGCTTGACATATACGATTATTCGTCCCGGTGGGTTGAAGTCAGAGCCACCCAGAGGTACGGCGGTTTTAACCGAAAATCCTAATGTGGCTGGCTCGATTCATCGTGCGGATGTAGCCGATCTGGTGATTCGTAGCCTTACCTCCGATCGCGCCAAGAACAAAATCCTGTCAGCGGTCGATCGTACCCTGCTGTTTGGTCAGTTAGAGTTTGAAGACTTTGAGCTGTAAAGGCTGGATGGTTGCAGTTCAACCAATGGTGCTGTGGCAGTCACAGGCAACGACGAACCAAACGGTTTCAACCAGCCAGCGACGAGTGCCCCATCCAGCACAAAACGAACGCTTGCAAACAGCAACAGGCTTTCAAGGCCCAAGCTCACTAACGTCTGGAGCACCATTGGTTCGTCCAACCGTCCTTCTACCAGCGCTAACCCTCGCACCAGCCCAAACGCGAACACGGCCCCAGAGCGAAGGTGGGGATTGCGGTCTTGCCGGATGATATAGCGGTAGGTCACGCCAAAAAGGAACCCAGAGAACGCTGCGATCGCGTCACTGATGATAATCTCGAAGCCATCTGCACGGATGAGAGACGGAGTTAAGAATACAGAGTGGGGTGTTCGTAACCAGCTTTCTACCAGCGTGAGGGCACCAAACACCAGGCCACTCGTGGCTGCGCCCAGAAGACCCGCTTTGACCGATTCAATGCGCTCAGCCAGATCGATCAGTGCGATCGCAGGCTCAGGTTGCTCATGATGGTTCATCGACATAGCTACGCGTTGCGATTGCAGCTTTTCGATTGTAGATGGACTTGTGCTCTCATCATCCATTATGCTCAAATCTTTTACAGCCTTTATCCCCGTGCAACTTTGAACTATGATCAACAAAGAAAACATTTCACGACGCTGATTTTACACACTCATGGATATTGTGACGCTGGGTTGGGTTTCGCTGCTGGTGGTATTTACGTTCTCGATTTCGATGGTCGTTTGGGGCCGCAACGGGTTTTAGGTTGGTCTTGTGGAAGCTCCTGTTTTTAACGTTCTTGTTTTAGTTGCCTTTGGGCTGATGGTGATCATCAGTGGGGGGGTCGGCTATCTTACCCTGGCAGAGTGGCGCGATCGCCGCCGCCGCGATCGCGCGTCGCGAGACGATCGTGCCATCCCCCGCAGCACTGAGAAGCCCTCGCGTAAGTCTGGCAACGCGAAAAAGTAATGGCGTTCTGAGCAAAGATCCGTCAAAGATCTCAGCTAACGCTCAACGGCTCTCATGCAAGTCGAATTTTAGCACCACTTGCATTGGGTCGTTAGTGCATTTTTAAGGACAGCAGGTCTGCGATCACGGCTCACATGATCACGGCTTACAGCAGAGCATTGAGACGTTGAACGATCGGATCTTGATGACGCTGCAAGAGATTCCGATAGGTATCTGCTAACGCGTTTGCAAGCTGGTCTTCTACACTCTGGGCTTCTTGCTTAGAAAGGCATTTTTCAAAACATAGTTGATACTGACGCGACTGGAAGAGACCTGTTGCTAGCTCTTTAAGCAGCGTGTCATCAAAGGGACAATCCCAATCAAACTGTTCATCGATCGTTTCTAACAAGAGCATTTTGGCCTTGCAGCGAACGACCGCTCGATGCGGACGGTGACGATTAGCTAATTCCATGACAATGTATGCTGCGTAACGATGTCTTGCAGTATACCCATGTTTCTGAAGTCAGTTCACCTCACCAAAGTCACATTCTGCTCTTCGCGTTCTTTGCGCCTTAGCGGTAGTAACTTCCGAGCCAATTTAATTTGATTCCTTACTGCGTCGAGCATCCATTAACCAGTGCACCAGGGGCTTAAGCGGTTCTGGTATCGCCGCTTCTCCAAAAGCGATCGTGTGGGTGCGATCGCCGTCCTGTACAGTGATTTCGTACTCAAAGCGGTCTGGTTGCGCCTGCATTGAGGAAGCCGAGACGTGAAAAAAGTCTGCCGCTTCGATGAGGTGGCGCAGTTGGGCTATTTGGTCGGGCGCTAGAGTAGCGGTATCGACGGTGATGGTGAGTGGCATTCCCGTGAAGCCACCACTGCGCTCTAAGGTAATGTGCATTTAGATGACTCCCACCTGCTGCCAGGCACTGCGGACAGCGTTCTGCTCTTCACTTTCGTTTCCATAGACCTGTTCGGCGATCGCGATCGTAGCAGTGGCCGCTTCCTCGAAAGTTGCCGTGGCGCTCAGCCCACTCTTTAATGTGATATACCAAATCTTGCCTGTTTTTTCCCAGGCGTAGCCACCGATTGTCATTGCCGCCAGATAAAACGCATGGTTCGGGATGCCAGAGTTGATGTGAACGCCGCCGCGATCACGCGACCCAGTATAGCGATCCTGGTAGTGTTTGGGTTGAGGGTCTGTCCCAAAGTGTGGGTCGTTGATATACGCCTTCTCACCCGTGAGTGTACGAACCCCTTGAATGCTTGCACCGGGGCCAAGCACATCTTTGCCAATGTACCAGTCGGCTTGTTCAACGGTCTGGCTATACTTCCACTGGAGAATTAAACTGCCCATGACATCGGCAAAGCTTTCATTGAGTGCGCCCGACTCACCAAAGTAGTCAAGATTGCTGGTAAAGCTCACGACCCCATGAGTGAGTTCATGCCCCACCACGTCGAGCGCCTGGGTAAACCGAGTAAATAAACTTCCGTCACCGTCGCCATAGGCCATCTGCTGACCGTTAAAAAATGCGTTGGACATCGGCCCACCAAAGGTATCGCCTGCATGGATACTCGATCGCAACGGCAAGCCAGCATCATCCAGCGAGTCTCGATCGAACACGTCTTTGTAGAAATCATAGACATCACCGGAGTAATCATACGCCTCGTTGGCAGCCTCATCGTCTGCTGGGCGATCGCCTTCTCGCCGCAGCAACTTGCCAGGTAAGGGATCGCTGGCTCCACTCATGTCGTACACATAGCGCTCTTTGCCAGCGATCTGTCCCATCAAAGAAACAGACAGTGGTTGGGTGCTCAACAACCGCCGAGCCGTACGATATTCGTTGCCCAGTGAGGCCAGTGCAATCTGACGCACAGCCGGATCTTCAGAGTCTTGCAGGCTTTCAGCCATGTAGGGTGGCACGAAGCAACAAAGGGAATGATGACATAGGTGCATAGGACGCTCCTTCAGGGATGGGCGATCGAACAAGAACCTGGGTTTGACAGCGATGCTACGCAGGTTCGGTTACTCAAAACTCTCTAGCTTGTCGGCGCATTCACGAAGTGGCTCCTTCGGAGCTAGCGCTACTTAAAACTCAAAACTCAAAACTGGTATTACACCACTTGCAGCATTGGCACTTTGAACTGTCCTAAGGCTGACGGAGCGTGTTGCCGTAGAGCGTGTTGCAGCGTGACTAAGACTTTCAGACGATAGGTGCCCGGTTGTTGCAGTAGTAGCGACGGCAGTAACACTTGATAGCTAGAGTCGTTTGAAAGGGGAACCTGTACCGTTACATCAGCTAGGCAGCCAGTTTCACCTGTCACTAGATGGCGGGACAGACATTGCACCCGATACGTAACCTGGTTTCCCGGCTTTGCGCCTGTTAGCCCAGTGTCTGCTAGCTCAGTGTCTGTTAGCCCCGTAACGTGCACAGACACTTCCAGTGCAAAGGGTGCTGCTGTTTGAATGGTGTCTGAGAAGATGGGACTGGTTCGATCCGCAACCATCGGGCGGCTCATGTAATAAGGCTGCATCACCCGTAGCTGTGTGATTTCTGCCTCAACTGGGTTGGCTATGATCGGGCTGTCTATCTGTGAGTGCGGTTGTGATGTTTCGGCGCGATCGCGCATCCACGGTTGCATCTGCTCTGTGTCCCAATCGCTCCAACTCTCAACGGCATCTGCTTCAAGATGATGCACCATGAGCCGCTGCTCCGTTTTTCCGTGTCTCTGCCGGGCCTGATACGCCACTTTAAACGAGGCAATAGTGTCCCACTCCATCAAGGCATCGTCGCCCTTTGCCTTTGTTCGCTCCTGATCCAGGCGTTTGGAGACAGCCACAGGTACGATGGTTTCGACGACATTAGACGGCTCTGCTTGCTCTAACGGCACCTCAACCGAATGGCTTTGTGCTTGAGCAATCCAGTCTTCTAGCTCATCACGAGAGAGGGTTCGCCCATCACGCTTCGCTTGAGCCTCGATAGCATCGGCTGACGCTTGAGCCAGATCGGCGATCGTGTCGATACCCAGCGACTGAAGCCAACGCTTTCTGACCACGCCAATCCCTCGAATTTGCGTTAAATCGCGGCAATGCTTATGGTTGTCGCTGGTTTTATGTGGTGGTGATCCCATCATCCAGGTTCCTCATGTGAATAGGAACCTGGTAGGCACAAGGTCCTACCAGGTAAGGTAACTCCCAACCGATGTCAGGAGATCGTTACGTCCAGCACTACACCGAACTTAGAGGGACTACTCCTTACTCTTGACCGGAGGCATACACTTCCAGCAAGACTTCTTTGATATAGCCATGTCCCCAAATCTTGGTCGTGCACTTGTTCTCAACAGGCCCAACGGTAGCCACAGCACCAATTTCATAAAGCCCAGGCTTCAGGCCATCCCGTTGTGCAATCCCTCTGTGAATCAGTTGATAGCTGTACTGATCTTTGACGGTGACTAGGGTTGCTTGAACATCCACTTCAGGTGCATTCTTGCCATAGCCTTCAAGCCCAAAATCAATGATGATTCGAGTGCCCAGGCACATCAGAAGTTCGGTCAAAGGTGTTCTGTTAAACAAAACATCAACAGCGACTTCATACTGCTCATCTTCAGCAATGATGAATGGCGAATTGCTCGGATCCGCAGGCTTAGTACCAAGACCACGGACTCGTAGGTTTTGCAGTTTGAATTCAACAGGGCCGACGATCGTGCGAGAGCGAGTTTCGCTTGCAGTAACCTCAGCCGTTTGACCATCAGGAACACTACCCGCAATAAATTGGGCCGTTCTTACCATTGCATCCATTTCGTTAGCCATAATACTAGTATCCTCGTGTGTTGCAAGTTCTTGAATTCAGTTGTCGGCCTTTAGCTAAAGTCGCTTTCAAACGTTTAGTCTTCAGCGCTTTTATGCTTGGCTTGTCAACTGAATTCATCATCGCAACAGATCAGCGATCGTGCAGTACCCAGGTTGGGTACTCTTTTCCCCTTGCTTCTTGTGATAAGCTCAGTTGTAGATGGGTAGTGAGTTGCCCAGCATAGGTAGACGCTTTTGATTTTTCCTTAAAAAGTATTTATTTGATTACTTAGGTTAGAAACAGCAATCTCGCTTGGTGAAAAAAAAGCTGTCGTCGCAGAAGTGTCATGGAAGTTTTAACGTTCATCACGAGGGGTGTTTAGAACAAAAAATATCTTAAATTTTTTAAAACTACACCTGCTCTAAAAATGGAAAACTCTGATGAAAATGCCATTTATAAATGATGTATGATAGCGGCATCACTAACGTTTTAAACAAGTTTTTATCGTTGTCCTGCTTCAAGTATTACCAGGTTTGTTGCAGAAAAAGTGCTTTTACAACCTTAAGAGGCTTGTGTGAAAAAAATCCCTTTGATGCGTTACGGCTAGCGCTTTTAGCGTAGCTATGCCGAAGGCTATACACATCCTACGAGTGGAATGTTATTAGGTAGCAAATTCCTAAGCGCTTAGAGTTTCTGTATCTAGTTAGAGAAGCTAAATAGCTTAGCCATTAGCTTTCGCTCTAAAGAAAAATTAACGATCGCTCCAATTTTGGCCGTGCATAACAAGATTAATTTTTTAGGCGCAAAAGACGCGATGATGCCTGAGAAGTTAGTGGAACGATCGCCTCAAGGCTGAAATCTAACGCTGGTAGCTGATAATATGATTGCCAGTTTTGCTCGATGGGAGCATCAGTCCAATGAACGCTGAATCGGTAAAAAGGGTTCCGTGGGTTTCTTGTGCGCTGCTGCTCATTGCCTATGGTTGCTTTGGTTGGTTGGTTGCAAGCCCTACGCTCACGAATCCTACCTGGCTTTCGCCAACATGTCAGGGCACATTTAGCGCTTTGCATCATCTGCTGCCGTTAGCGATCGAGCCGTTGGCGATCTGTCGCGTCATTATTCGCGAGAATTTGGTGGGTGCAACCCTGGCGATCGCCTGGGTTGTTGTGGCATCTTGCCTCTTTATCTCGCCGCTCACCAGTTTCAACCGCTTCATTACCCGCTGGTTTCAATCAGATACCGTGGCCTTTCTAGCCGTGTGTGTGATTGCT
Organism: Stenomitos rutilans; assembly: GCF_059505485.1. Classification (NCBI taxonomy): domain Bacteria; kingdom Bacillati; phylum Cyanobacteriota; class Cyanophyceae; order Leptolyngbyales; family Leptolyngbyaceae; genus Stenomitos; species Stenomitos rutilans. Next base: position 34,602 of record NZ_JCACKR010000139.1, on the reverse strand, counting down.
GGGCTAATTGTATGTATTCTGTTCTGGCTTCAACTGTTTCTCCACATCTCCACGATTTTGGCTAGTGAAGCCTTGGCAAGAATTGACCTACAAACACTGGGGCTGAGTAAGCTACAGGCTTTTTGGATTTTAGTCCTGCTTTCTCTCGTCGGTCTGGGCATCGGCTGGGGCATGCGGCTGTCGATATAGCCGTCAGCGCCATTGGTGCCAAAAACAAAAAGCAGCCCGATCGAGCTGCTTGAGTAAATGCATGAGGATACGTGTAGCTTAAAGGTGCCCAGTCTTAACGAGGCGGCGGTTACCGTTTCTGATACGTCTCGATTTGATACCTTTCAAACGAAGGACACTGCAAAAACCGTCACATGCCAGCGTCCAGTTGCTTTACATACCCTTAAAACTGTCAGTAAGCGTTTAACTGTCTCCACTGCCCCTCAGTACTTCACCTGAGGGGCAATTTATTTATGAGGGTCTGCTTAGTTGCCTATTTATTTTCAAGCGCCTCACCGCGCTTCAAGCATCAAACCACGTATGCCTGTACTCAAAGAAGACGGAAGATGAAGGGGTAACGAAAGGGCTGGTCAGGCTTGTTTAGGCTGTGTGAAACTGCCCAAATGGTTAAACCCCAATGGACTAGCCACCAAATACCACCTGCCAAACCAAGCGTAATAAACGATAGTGGGATAAGGATAATGCCATAAAGCCATACGTTGAAGTGAAAGTTAATGGCTTCTTTGGCATTGTCTTTCACAACGGGGTCGTCGGAGATCAGTGAGACGGCAATTGGAATCGCAACGGACACAATTAAACCACTAAAAAAGATTGACCCGTGGCTCAGAGCCGATAGCAGCTTACGTTTATCAGTATCAAATACTTCGGGACCTTGCATTTTAACTGTCTCCCGTTGAGGGGTGTTTGCTTACATTGCCACTATACAGCGATCGGAATCTTCTCTCGCTGATGAGAACACTACCCTCATTGGCAGGATTACCGAAGGAAGCAGAGGGCAAAAGGCAATGCTAGCCCCATCCCCTATCCCCCATCCCCCACTTCTCACTCCCACAAGAACGCTTGCTTCGATTGCTGCCAAAATAGAGAATAGGTACAGTCTTTTTAATTTGACGAGTAGCGTAGACTAATCGTGGGCATTCTGGCAATAGAGAGCCATTGGGCAGAGGTCGTAAAGGTAAGCATGTGTACACACATTCTCAGATCATAGTGCCAGAATCGTCCTAGATTTAGGTGTAGATGACGTTGGCAACGGCAAACGTTGGCAGCTTTAATCATGGCTGCATGATGCCTTAGAAGCGTTAACCACAAATGCCCGCATACGATCCGCATTACCACTGAGTTACTGGCTTCATTTCTAATCCTTAGTTGGTATTTATGAAAGCTACATCGCCGCATCTGCCCGATCCCAATCATGGCAATACCATTGATGTTGTGGCTCATCAAGAAGTTGAGATCGTCGCAACTTCGTCAGAAGTCGTCATGAGCGAGGTTGTGATTGATCAGCCGTCGAGTCACGATCGCGCGAGTGCCTTGGAGCCAGCACAGACAGAAGATTCCGCGCATCGTGGCAATCATTCACTGGAGCTTTTAGAGCCAGGGCACCACCCTCCCACAGGCGGCGCGTTGGTTACAAGCAAGGGCAGCTTTGGCGCGTTTCTGGCCCCTTTGACAAAGGACAAGTTTAAGGAAGTCGTCACCGATGTGGAGCAAAAGCTCCAGGTCGTGCATCAAACTCTGTCCATGTTGGACAACTTGCTGGATGCCCAGGGGTTTGACGCCATCTTAGAAGAGATGCTGCGCTCTATCACGCTTAAGACGAGCGAGTTGCTCAACGCCGATCGCGCCACCATTTATCTTTTGGATGAAGATAAAAACGAACTGTGGGCGATTGTCGCCAAAGACGAACGGGGGCACAACCTAGAGTTACGTTTACCCGCCACAGTGGGAATCGCAGGCGAAGTGGCGACCAAGCTTGAAGTCGTGAATATTCCCTACGACTTTTACGACGATCATCGCTCTGAAGCGGCGCGAAAGTTTGACGAGAAAAATCATTATCGCACCTACACCATGCTGGCAATGCCGCTCTTGGATGAGTCTGGCAAGCTAGTGGCTGTTGTGCAGTTGATTAACAAGCTCAAGCAAGATCTTGATCCCTACGCACTACTTGAAGAGAAGATCGATCGCAGCGGCTTCACACACAAAGACGAGGAAGTCTTTGAAGAATTTGCGCCCTCCATTCGGTTGATTATTGAATCGTCGCGATCGTTCTATCGGGCCACTCAGCAGCAGCGCGCCGCCTCAGCCTTGATGAAGGCAACCAAATCCCTCAGTCAGAGTAGCCTTGACCTGCAAGAAACGCTGAAAAAGGTGATGGACGAGGCTCAGGAATTGATGCAGGCCGATCGCAGTACGCTGTGGCTTGTAGACCGCGATCGCAACCAGCTTTGGACACAGATTCCTATTAACGGTGTGCTGCAAGAGCTTCGCATTCCAATGGGGGCAGGCTTTGCGGGGCAGGTTGCCACCACAGGCGAACCCGTAATCATTCCCTTTGACCTTTACGACGATCCCAATTCGCAAACCTCAAAAGATACGGACAAGAGAACGGGCTACCGGACATGCAGCATCCTTTGTATGCCTGTCTTTAATGCGGATAACGAACTCATTGGCGTGACGCAACTCATCAATAAGAAGAAGCAGGGCGATTATCCTCCCTACGATCCTGCCCATTACCCGGAAGCGCCAGACTGTTGGCGGGCAAGCTTTAACCGCAACGACCAGGAGTTCATGCAGGCATTTAACATTCAGGCGGGTGTCGCGCTGCAAAATGCCAAGTTGTTCGAGACGGTCAAGCAGCAAGAGCAGATGCAGCGAGATATTCTGCGATCGCTCAGCAATGGAGTCATCTCGACTGATAAAAACGGCACCATTATTGCGGCGAATGAAAGTGCCAGAAAACTCTTGGGTCTGGATGATGACGAAACGCTGGAAGGCAAAACGGTCAGCGATTTGATCAAGATTGAGAAGGGCGATTTCACCAAATGGTTTGACCTGGGGTTAGCGGCTAAAGACGAAAAAAGCCGTCAGCAGTATTATCCTGACCAGCTATTGCAGCCCTATCAAGGCATAGAGCAGCACAGCGTTAATTTGTCCATCAACACGATCGCCGATGCGAAAGATAGCACCCAGGTTTCTGGAGCGCTGGTCGTGATGGAAGACATCAGCGATGAAAAACGGCTCAAGAGCACGATGTACCGCTATATGACTCAGGAGCTAGCGGAACAGCTTTTAGAGAATCCCGATGCTGCTAAGATGGGCGGCGATCGCAAAGATGTCACGGTGCTCTTCTCCGACATTCGCAGCTACACCACCTTGACCGAAAGCCTGGAAGCCGAAGCAGTCGTGGAAATGCTCAACAAGTACTTTGAATCAATGGTCGATGCGGTCTTTCAGCATAAAGGCACCCTTGACAAGTACATTGGCGATGCCATCATGGCGGTCTTTGGCTCTCCCTTACCGCTGGATGACCACGCCTGGATGGCAGTGCAAACCGCGATCGAAATGCGTCGCCGCCTGACCATCTTCAACGCCGATCGCACAGCCAACCATCAACCACCGATTAGGATCGGCATTGGCATCAACTCCGATAGCGTCATCAGCGGCAACATTGGTTCTAGCAAGCGCATGGAGTTCACCGCGATCGGGGATGGAGTCAACCTGGGATCGCGGCTAGAAAGCGCCAGCAAGCAGTATGGCACCGATATTGTAATCAGTGAAAATACTTTCAAACCCTGCGCCGATCGCATCTGGACGCGCGAACTTGATTACATCAAAGTGAAAGGCAAGAATCGCCCCGTTGCCGTTTATGAACTCGTTGGCCTTCAGACAGAGCCAATCCCCGATACAACAAAGCAGATTATCGAGTATTACAGCGCTGGACTGAAACACTACCGCGATCGAAAATTTCCCCTCGCAATGGGTTCATTCGGCATGGTGCTAGAGATTGATAAAAATGACAAATCTGCAAACCTGCATTTAGACCGCTGCCAATACTGGCTTAAAAACCCGCCAGCAGACGATTGGGATGGCTCGTGGATGATGACGGAGAAGTGAGGGATGAGGGATAAAGGATGAACAGGACTTAAGCAAATTCTCGCAAAACTAGCCCCCAGCCCACAATTTATAGCCCTAGCGGGCATACAAGAAAGGGAGAGCAAGAACTCAAAGCCCTCCCGAATTGGGGAATTAGGGGGCGACTGCGTAAATCCTAATGAATTGATTCAGGAGTCAGGAGCCAGAATTGGCTTGATCAACTGCTTTCTGCCTTTTGCCCCTCTTCTCCCCTTGCTTCCCCTGCTCCCCCTACTTCCCTTGCCCTCTCTTTTCCCCTTTCTTTCCCTCCTCCCCTTATCAGGCGCCTTTCTTGCTACAACAGCGAGTCCTCTAGCGCAATGGGGCATATTAAGTGCGTCTCTAAGCGTGAGATTACCCGATCGCCGCCTTGAGCGTGCCTAGCCCACCCCATTCTCTGAAGGTATGTACTCTTCGACTGCGAAACCATCACACGATGCAGAAGCACAGGCTGCAACCGCTTCTCTGAGCGAGGCAACGCTGAGAACATCCCTCACTATGCTTCAGCAGGTGGTCAATCACTTACCACAAGCCATTGCCTGGAAAGACAAAGACGCTGTTTTTCGAGGCTGCAATCAGGCATTTGCACAGGCTGTAGGACTCAATCACCCCCTCGAAATTGTGGGCAGAACTGCCAGCAATATGCAGTGGCAAAACCATCCTGCCTCGTTTTTGCACGATCGCGATCATCCCCTCATGGAGCAAAAGCAGGCGGAGTATCACCGTTTGGAGGTGTTACCCCATGCAGAACCACCCATTTGGCTGGATGTGAGTCGGATCTCACTCTGTGATGAACACGGCACCTGTACAGGCATGCTGGCTGTCATTGAAGAAGCCACCGATCGTCAGCAGGCCGAAGAAACGCTGCGTCAGAGTGAAGCGACCAATCGTGCTTTGATTAATGCCGTTCCCGATTTGCTGTTTCGGATTGGACGGGACGAAACCTACCTGGATGTGCAGAGCAGCGAAAGCTTTAAAGTGCTTAATCCCGATCAATTGACGGTTGGGGCAAAGATTAGCAACTCGCTACCCCCCGCCCTTGCCCAGCAAAGGATGCACTACGTCCAGAAAGCGCTTAACACGGGTGAACTGCAAATCTATGAGCAAGAGCTGGTGATTGATGATGTTGTGAAGTATGAAGAAGTTCGCATTGTGCCATGCCAAACAGACGAAGTGATGGCGATGGTGCGCGACATCACCGATCGTAAGCAAGCCGAAGCCTCTTTGAAACTAACTCAATTCGCGGTCGATCATGCGGCTGATACGATTTGGTGGGTAGAAGCTGATGGCAGCATTTGTTATGTTAACGATACGGCCTGTCGGGATCTGGGCTATCCTCGTGAGGACATTTTGGGCAAGCGGGTTTGCGACTTTGCTGTAGACCTGCCGCCAGAAGCGTGGGCATCGCACTGGCACGAGCTAAAAGAACGCGGATCATTCACGTTTGAAACGCGTAATCAGCGCAGAGACGGCACAATCTATCCAGTCGAGGTCACTGTTAACTACATTGAGCTAAACGGTAAAGAACTCAACTGTGCGTTGGTGCGCAACATTACCGATCGTAAACGGTCAGAAGACGCTCTGCGCTTAACTCAATTTGCCGTCGATCGAGCGGCTGATCCGGTCTGGTGGGTGGAACCGAGTGGTGTGGTCTTTTATGTAAATGATGCCGCTTGCAAAGATTTGGACTACCCCCGTGAAGTGATCGTAGGTAAACGAGTTTTTGACTTTAATCCAGCTTTTCCACCTGAAGCATGGGCTGAGCACTGGCAACATTTGAAACAGCAAGGTTCATTTAAGCTGGAAACGCTTAACCAGCGAAAAGACGGCACGATCTATCCGGTTGAAGTAACGGTTAACTACCTTGAGTTAAATGGCAAGGAGTTCAACTGCGCGTTTGTGCGGAATATTACTGATCGCAAACAAGCCGAAGCGGCTCTGCGTGAATCAGAGCACCAGATGCGGGAGCAAGCCCATCGCGAACGTCTGCTGAATCGTCTGGTTGGCCGCATTCGGGATTCTCTAAACTTTGACACGATTCTCGAAACAACCTTGCAAGAAGTGCAGAACTTTACGGAAGCCGATCGCTGTCAGTTTTCCTGGTACGACCCCAACCGTGAAGAGAGCTACTGGGAAGTCGTTAAAGAAACTCGCTACGCGCATTTGCCGAGTTTGGTCGATCGCTATCCTGTTTCCCCCACATCTCCACTTCTCGTGCAGCTTCTAGACCTGCAAATCCTGCGGGTTGACAATATCGATACGTTACCGGAGTCAAGCTTGCTGCGCTTTATGCAGCGGTTTGGCTACAAAGCAATGCTGGCGATTCCTGTGCGGATGCAATCTGGGTTGCTAGGCACTATCTTTTGCTGCAACAGTGCTACAGCACAATGCTGGTCAGATAGCGATATCGAACTGATTGAGGCCGTGATCGCGCAATTGGCGATCGCCCTTACGCAAGCAGAACTGTATACCCAAAGCCGCAGCAAGGCGCAAGAACTGGAGCAGGCATTGCGGGAGTTGCAAGCAACCCAAACCCAGATGGTGCAAAGTGAAAAGATGTCCAGCCTGGGTCAGCTCGTGGCAGGTGTTGCTCACGAAATCAACAATCCTGTCAACTTTATCTACGGCAACCTCAATCACGCCACTGTTTATACTCAGGATTTGCTGCACCTTATCCGACTGTATCAGCAGCACTATCCAGCGCCTTTGCATGAGATTCAAACTGCCGCTGACGCGATCGACCTGGATTTTTTACTCGAAGATCTGCCAAAGTTATTGGCTTCTATGAAAATGGGAGCCGATCGCATTCAAAAAATTGTGCTGGCACTCCGCAACTTCTCCCGTATGGACGAAGCCGAGGTCAAGCAGGTCGATATCCACGAAGGGATCGACAGCACTTTGATGATTTTGCAGAGCCGACTGAAAGGCAAAGCTGGACACACTGATATCGAGGTTATCAAACGTTACGGGCCACTGCCCCAGATCGAGTGTTACCCTGGGCAACTCAATCAGGTGTTTATGAACATTCTCTCGAACGCGATCGACGCTGTAGAAGAATCCGTTACGGGCGATCGTCAACCAAGCATCCGCATTCAAACCGAACAGGCCGATAGACAGTCGATCGCGATCAAAATTTCTGACAACGGTTGTGGCATGACTCAGGTACAACAGCAACGACTGTTTGATCCCTTTTTCACCACGAAGCCTGTGGGTAAGGGAACAGGACTGGGGCTGTCGATCAGTTATCAAATTGTGGTGGAAAAACATGGCGGTACGCTCACCTGCTTCTCAGCCCAGGGAGAGGGCACCGAGTTCTGCATTGAAATTCCGATGCAGAACTTGGTCTAGCACCAGAACGGTGATGATGCCTGGTTCAAGCCTCCAAGGTTTGCATAAGCCCTAACCTTCTAAGGCATCCCTTTAAAAGCGCCGCTTCAAGCCGTAAGATTCCTACTTTTAGCAGTCGGTTCTCACTACCGCAGGACAGACGCAACCCTGGCATGTGCTATCTACAGTGAAAATGTGCCTTTATGGTTGAGGAACGGTTTGGCTATGGCAACTCAAGACAACAACGGGGCTGATGCCTTCGCAAAACGGGCAGAGCGGACTTCTCAAGCGCTTGTAGATACGTTAAATAAAGCGACAACGGCTGCGGGAGAAGTCTTTGGCACCTCACTCCACGACTTTTTGGCGCAAGGCACTGAAACGGTTGGCAAAGTCGTGACACCCATTGTCTCAAACCCATTCATCAAATTTGCGACCAAAGTTCCTGGTGTAAGCTGGCTCATGGCAGCGCTAGGGCAGGTAGATGTTGATGCGGTTCAACGTGATGTCGCGGTTTTAAGACGCGACTATCCGCTGGATGATGATGCGGCGTTAGCTCAGCGAGTCATTGCTGATACTGCCTGGAAAGCAGCAGGCATCGGCTTAGCGACCAATTTTATTCCTCCACTGGCGCTGATGCTATTTGCGGTTGACTTTGGGGCGATCGCGGCGCTTCAGGCAGAGATGATCTATCGCGTTGCGGCAATTTATGGCTTTTCGCCCACCGACCCAACCCGACGTGGTGAGGTACTCACACTCTGGGGTGTGTCCACTGGCAGCTCGGAAGCGGTCAAAGTTGGGCTTAGCGTCGTTGAGTTGGTACCTGTTGTGGGTGCCGCCGTTGGTAGTGTGGGGAACGCAGCGATTCTATACGCTCTGGGCAATGTTGCCTGTCGCTTTTATGAGGCAAAGCGTAGAGCCGTTGTAGCAGAAGGTGGCAAATGATAGAGGGAGCAGGTAAAAGGCAGAGGGCAAAAGGTAGAAGGCAGGAGAGAGGGAGTTGGGAGTGGGGGAGCTAGGGAAGCAGGGGAAGGCGGAAATTTAACTCAAAACTCAGAACTCAGAACTTCTACCCTGATCGCTGACTATTCAAAACGTCATAAGCGCTTTGAGACTGCCGTAGAATAGGGTGCTGACTCCTGTAGAACGGGATGCATTCACTCCACCTATGGCTGTACGTCGATCGCCCTTCCTCAAGCGTTGCCTCATGTTTTGCCTTTGCTGGCTGTTGGCAGTGAGTTGTCAGCGCGCTACGCCTGAGTTGCGATCGCCAACGGCAGGGAGCGGGCGCATTACGCTCGGCACCACCTCAACGATCAACACGCTTGATCCAGCCGATGCTTATGGCACGTTTCCGGGGAGTTTGCTGTACAACCTGAGCGATCGCCTTTACACCTACAAGCTTGGCACAACTGACTTAGAGCCACAGTTGGCGTCGGCTTTACCAACAGCCAGTGCCAATGGGTTACTCTACACGGTGCCTCTGCGAAAAGGCGTTGTGTTTCATGATGGCACTCCGTTTAATGCCAAAGCAATGGCGTTTTCTCTCCAGCGCTTCATTCAAAATGGGGGATCACCGTCTTTTCTGCTATCAGATTTAGTCGCAGCGGTTGAGCCAGCGGCTGAGTATGAGTTGACCATTAAATTAAAAAAGCCCTTTGCCGCTTTTCCGTCCCTGCTGGCGTTTTCGGGTGCCTGTGCCGTGTCTCCCAAGGCGTATGAAATTAAAGCGGGAGCGTTCAACCCGGCAACGTTAGTTGGCACAGGGCCTTACAAATTGGTGAAGTACGGCACCGACCTCATTCGCCTAGATGCGTTTGAGCAATATTGGGGCGCAACGCCTGCCAATAAGGGACTAGATATTCAGTTTTTCTCCAGCCCATCAAATTTATACAACGCCTTTCGCACGGGTGCAGTGGATGTGGCGTATCAGAATTTGGCGATCGATCACATCCGTAACCTGCAACAGGGCGCAGCGCCCAATGGTTGGCAAATCATTGAGAAAGCAGGTAGCGGTATTGATTACCTGACGCTCAATCTCAAATCGCCACCGCTCGATCAACTGGAAGTGAGACAGGCGATCGCGGCCATGATGGATCGGCCTCTCCTGCAAGATCGTATTTTTCAGGGACAGATTGATCCCCTCTACAGCCTGATCCCCACCACATTAGAAGAGCAAACGCCTGTTTTCAAAGCGCAGTACGGTGACAGCAATGTGAGCAAAGCCACTGCCTTTCTGACTAAGGCTGGCTACTCTTCAGCAAAGCCACTGAAGGTCGAGTTCTGGTATCGATCGAACCTCACGAATGATCAACTGGCTGCCATTACGCTTAAAGCTGCCGCTAAAAAACGGTTAGGCGGTCTTATGCAAATTGACCTTAAAAGCATCGAATCTACCAGCGCCTATAAGAATCTTGACAAGGGCATTTATCCGATGTTTTTGCTCGATTGGACTCCCGATTTTCTGGACGCAGATAACTACATTCAACCGTTTTTAGAATGTGCTAAAGGGTCAGCCGCCGAAGGGTGTACCGATGGTTCGAGCTTTTTGCAAGGCTCGTTTTACTACAGCGATCGAGCCAATCAACTCATCGATCAAAGCCGCAAAACCCAGAATCCTGAAACACGAAAGCAACTCTTTATGGCACTACAAGATCTGCTAGCTCAAGATGTGCCTTTTATTCCCCTCTGGCAAAACAAAGACTATTTATTTGTTCAAAAATGGATTCAAGGAGCCAGCTTAGAAGTAACGCAGAAAGTTCCCTTTTGGACGCTGCGGAAGGCGTGAAGAGGGCAGAAGGAAGGCTAAAGGATTTAGCTTGCTTCCCGAAGGGTCTGCTTAAAAGCTGACGGCTGACCGCTGATAGCTGTGTTATCACTCAAAACTTAAGACTTCTCCGCTGACCGCCAAACGCCAACTTCGCCTGGTTAGTGCATGCTTTCACTCACTGGATAGAAATAAAACGCCAGCGCTAAAACGGCGTAGGCTGCCAGTAAGAGCGTTCCTTCCAGCCAGTTCGATCGCCCGTCTGAACTAATAGAATTGGCAATTAGCACTGCTACCACGACGGCCACGAGTTCAAAGGGGTTGAAGTCGAGATCCATCGGTTGCCCCATTAGCCAACCTGCAATCACAAGAATAGGCGCGACGAATAGCGCAATCTGCATACTTGATCCCACTGCAACTGACACAGACAGATCCATTTTGTTTTTCATAGCAACCGTAACAGCAGTCGCGTGTTCGGCGGCATTACCGACGATCGGTAGCAAAATGACTCCTGTAAACAGCGCTGTCAGTCCCAGTCGTTCTGTGGCCGCTTCCAACGTATGCACCAGTAACTCTGACTCAAGGGCAACCAAGAGGGTACAGGCAAGCAGCACGACAACCCAGAAGCGGGTGTTGACTGTATTGCGAGGATGCTCTGACGGTGTAGGTTCGCTGGCTGCATCAGCTTCTTGTTGAGCGATCCCCGCATCGTAGAGGTATGTATGCGTGCGCATGGAAAAAAGTAACGTTAAACCATACACGACCATCAGAACGATAGCCACCGCAACTGAAAGCCTCTGAAGCGTTGGCTCATCAATACTTTTAGACGAAATGTGCAGAGCCGTTGGCAACAGAATGGCGATGACTGCCAAATTCATGGAAGACGCGTTAACTCTTGCGATCACAGATTGAAAGGTTTGCTCTTTGTACTTCAAGCCGCCCAACAGCATTGATAGGCCCATGACCAACAGCAGATTGCTAATGATGGAACCCGTGATGCTGGCTTTGACCACGCTGACCAACCCTGATCTCAACGCTACTAGCGCAATGATGAGTTCAGTTGCATTACCAAAAGTCGCATTGAGCAACCCTCCTAGTGAGGCACCGACCACGATCGCAATTTCTTCCGTTGCTGTGCCCATCCAGGCAGCCAGCGGAACAATGGCTAGCCCTGCGGTGATAAAAACAACCAGCGATCCCCAATGGAAAAACTGAGCCGCGATCGAGATGGGCACAAAACCCAATAACCCAACAAAGACAACGTTTTTAAACGACATGATCATGCAGCCAGAACGGTGACAGGTAAATGAAACACTAGGGCGCGTCATCAATTAAGCTCGATAATCTTGAGGTGACAGCATTGCCGCGACCGTCCTCACAAACGAGGCTAGAAGCTGGAGCCGTTGCTGCAAGTCATGCGTATGAGTCATTGATGACAGCCCTAGTTTAGACTCAACATTGAAGCACGAAGCGCAATTGCGGAACTTACAGCCAGTTTCATTTGGATTCACCACGCCCTAAACCCTAAACTCCACACCATCTCCAATCAGACCGTGGCTGATTGGAAAGAGAACTGCGTACATCACGTAACAGTGTTTGTACTTTGCCATCCGAACCGCAAACTCTTGTAATGAAAGCTTAAGTTACTGTTAAGCCTGACGCTGACTTGCGGTTGAATCGATTATGGTGCAAAAGCTTTTTTACTACTTGGGAAAAGAGGAATTCTAAGTTGCACTTAATTTTGACACTAGGCTAGACAGCGCTGAGGTAGCATCAGGTTTGACCAGACAAATTGTGTTGCTTGTCATAGCCTGCCCCGTACCAAACAAGGCCTCCCAATCCCTAGCATAGATTTGATGAAGCTGGTCCAGTGTGGGATAGAATTGATCCCCGGTTTTCTACTCTTTTGGTTAGATAGATTTTTTGTCTTCACTTGCTAAGGTTAGCGTCGCTAGAGTTTTCTATCCTGTCGGTGGTACGCGTGTATGCAGCCTTCAGAACAATCTTCACACCGTCGATCGCCTTTCTCTTAGTGCTCGGTTGTACGTCAGTGGAGTTGCGCGTCTGTTCAACCCAGCGCTACCCAGACGTGATCCCCAAACTGTTCTAGCAAGCAAAGCATTCTTAAGAACCTTAAAAACGTCTTTTAGGCTGAACCATGTTGCGGCATTCGTTAGCATCTTTTACTAACGGTTTCCCGTTGATGATGCACGTTTAGGCCGCGACTCCTAACCTCTTGGGATTTTCTCACATGACTTCAAACTTCGATCCCCGCTTCGCTGCATCTGCTACTAGAGCGATCGCTGATGAGCAAAGCGAGCATCACGGCAATCATTCAACTCAAGACGACCATCGGAGCGATGACCGGACTGGCATTACAGCAGCCATTGATCGACCCCACAGTGATCTCCTCAAGACCGCTCAGGGCGTTTACGTGACGGTACACGGACATTTTTATCAGCCGCCGCGCGAAAATCCTTATCTGGACGCGATCGAGCGTCAGCCCAGTGCTGCTCCCTTTCACAATTGGAATGAACGGATTCACCACGAGTGCTACCGACCGAATGCGTTTGCCCGCATTCTTAATGAGCAGGGTGATGTCATTGAGATCGTCAACAACTACGAGTTTCTCAGCTTTAACATTGGCCCCACGCTCATGAACTGGCTGGAGCGACACGATATTGAGACGTATCAGCGGATACTGGAGGCCGATCGCAAAAGTTGCGCTCGCTTGAATGGACATGGGAATGCGATCGCTCAAGCTTACAATCACATCATCCTGCCGCTGGCGAACGATCGGGACAAGCTAACCCAGATCCGCTGGGGTAAAGCTGACTTTCACTCTCGCTTTGGGCGTGATCCCGAAGGCATGTGGCTGGCAGAAACCGCCGTTGATTACGCCACCCTAGAAGCCCTTGTGTCTGAGGGCATCAAATTCATCGTCCTGGCTCCCTCCCAAGCACAGCGCTGTCGTCCCATGCCAACGAACGATCAGCCAATCTTCCAGTGGCTAGAAGTTGGCGGTGGACAAATCGATCCCACACGTCCGTACCGATGCTTCTTGAAGGATCAGGAAGCCCCCACCACTCCCCATTCCCCACTCCCCACTCCTTTCATAGATATCTTCTTCTACGACGGTCCGATTTCCCGCGACATGGGCTTCGATAGCGCGTTGAGCAGTTCTTACAATCTGGTTGGACGGTTGGGGCAGGCGGTGCGTGGGGATCAACGCCCCTCACAGCTTATTTCGGTCGCAACCGATGGCGAAACCTTTGGGCACCACAAGGGCGGCACGGAGAAATGTCTTGCCTATGCGTTTAGGCATGAGTTTGTCGATCGCGGCTGGACGGCGACTAACTTTGCTCACTATCTCTCTCTACAGTCCCCCACTTGGGAAGTAGAGCTAAAGCATGTAACCGCTTGGAGTTGCAGTCATGGAGTTGATCGCTGGCAGCATGACTGTGGTTGTGGTGGCGGTGGGTTGTGGAACCAACAGTGGCGACGCCCCTTGCGAGACGCGCTGGACTGGCTGCGAGATCAGTTAGCGAAGGTGTATGAAGAGGCTGGCAGAAAGCTCTTTTGCGATCCCTGGTTGGCGCGCGATGAGTACATTCAGGTCGTGCGCGATCGTAGCCTTGCCAATCTCACCCGCTTTTTTACCCAGCACCAGACGCATAAACTAACGGTTTCGGAGCGAGTAGATGCCTTACATTTGCTAGAAATGCAGCGTCACGCCCTGCTAATGTACACCAGTTGCGGCTGGTTCTTTGATGAGCTGTCTCGACCTGAAGGTGTACAGATTCTCCGTTATGCGGCTAGAGCTTTGGAACTGGCAGGCGAAGTGACAGGGATTCAGCTAGAAAAAGCGTTTGTGCGCCGATTGGCGCTGGCACCTAGCAATGTTGACTGCTTCCAGGATGGGGCTGATGTCTATCGTCAATTGGTGAAAACGGCCCAAATCAGCATAGAACAGGTGGCGGCTCACTACGCAATCAGTTCTTTGTTTACCACCTACTCTAAAGAGCATCAAGTCTACTGCTACACCGCAAACCAGCTTGACTACCAGCTACAGCGGATGGGATCGCTTACCTTAGCAGTCGGTCAACTTCAACTTGTTTCAGACATTACCCGTGAAAGCACTCATTTACTTTTTGCGGTTGTCCATCTCGGCGGTTGGGATTTTCACTGCTGCATTCAACCTTTTTCGGGGCGGCGTGACTATGCAGAGCTAAAAGACCAGTTGTTTGAATCGATCAAGCAAGCAAGCGCTGCGCAAACGATCATGGCAATGAACGCACTGTTTAACTATCAAGCTCACACTCCCAAAACGTATAGTCTCCAAAGTCTCTTTGCAGAGGAGCGGCATCGCATCATGCGCCTGCTGACCCACGAAACCCTAACGCGGTTAGATCAGCTTTATACGCAAGTCTATCGAGATAACTACGGGGTCTTGATGGCGTTTCATCGCGATGAGTTGGCGGTACCGCAAGAGCTTCAGGTGGCAGCAGCCGTTGCCCTGGACCATCGCGTGTCCCTTTCGTTGCGAGCTTTGGAGCAGGAAATGAGTGAGCCAACTGCCGATGCGTCATCCGCAGGTACCAATCGGCTGTTAGAACTGGAGACGATCGCAACCGAAGCAGACCATCTTCATTGCCAACTGAATCAGCCAGAAGCCAGACAAGCGCTAGAAAGATTGGTGCTGCGATCGCTCTGGCAATTGCTGTATCACTTTGACCCAGCCATCAGTCCAGCGGAACTGCACCGTCTCGAACGGCTTCTAGCGCTGGGCAACCAGATGAAGCTAGATCTATCGTTGGCGCAGGCGCAGGAGCTTTACTTCCAACGGCTGCAAACTTGGCTGATTCCAGAATGCCGCCAGTGGTTAAGTCACGCAGGACAGTTTGAAGTTGATCGCGCTTCAACGATGCAGTTGGCAGACCTGCGATCGCTGCTTCAACTGGGACAAAAGCTAGCAGTCGATGTTAACGGCTGGCTCCACCAGCTTCCATAAACATCAGCTTCCATGAATAAAAGGGGATGCATGTGCATCCCCTTCTACTAAAAAATCAAGGCTCCCCGCAACGCCGTCTTACCTCAGTTTTTGACCTGGTAAAAACCAGGTGGGTACCTCATGCCATGACTTAAAGTTTCCGGGTACAAGCCCGGTCTACTGCCGTCTGGCGATCGATTCCCGTTTGAACAGAGCATAGTCAAAAAACGTTATTGGCAGTCACCAACGCCGCAGTTGAACCTCTCACTATTTTAGCGGCTCATCGACAAACCGCCCACCGTGAATGAGTATCGTTACGGCTAAAAGTAATACCGGCTACTCTGTGATTCTGGCGCATAACCCAGCGCCCGCTGCCATTAACACCGCTGCGATCGCCAGCGTTTCGCTAATCCCTTCACTGAGCAGCAGGGCTGAAACGGCCGCACCCGCAAATGGTGCAAGCGCAAAATAAGTCCCTGCTCGTGATGCGCCCAGATAGCGCAAAGTCATGACAAAACAGAACAGTGTCAGCCCATTGGTCAGAAAGCCAACCCCCAAGACACTACAGAGAGTTGGTAAGGCGGGTAAGGACTGCCCCACAAGCAGGGCGATTGCCACATTGATTGCCCCAGCCCCTCCACTTTTAAGGAGCGCTACCTGCAAGGGATCTTTGGCCGCAACTTTGGTGGTGAAATTGTTGTCCAGTGCCCAGTGAAAGCAGGTACCCAGAATGAGCAGCGCCCCCCAGGTTAAACCAATCCCCGTATTTTCTGCATGAGCTAGCACCACACCGCCAGCCACGATCGCGACCATGCCAACAAAGACCTGCCAGCGCCACCGTTCTCCAAAAACTGTCCAGGCTAACAGCGCTGTAAACACGCATTCAAAATTCAACAGCAAGGATGCTGCTGCCGCTGTTGTGTGGACTAAACCGAGGGTGAGAAGAACTGGGGCAATCACCCCACCCACCAAAATCGATGCCCCTAACCACTGCCAATCCTTCTTATACAAGCGATCGGTTGTTGGATGGATGCGGTTGCGGATCAGGTAGATCGGCAGCAGTCCTAAACCACCCCCCAGAAAGAGCAAGCCCGCCAGCATCCACGGTTGCACATCATTGAGGAACAGTTTGGCTAAAGGCGTTGTGGCACCAAACAAAAGCGCCGTAGCGATGCCAAAAGCAACACCAGGCAACGCAGGCCGAAAGCTTGGTTGGGTCACACACACCTCTAAGCAGGCAACACCAGAAAGGATACCTCGATCGCACCATAGAAGGTTTCCAGGCTGCGATTGCCTTGCTCGTCAACGCCACGCCCCTGACCAGAGTAGAACCGCGAAACTCTGTAACGATGGTAATTTCCTAACAGTTCTGGCAGCGTCATATAGTGCACCTCTTTCCCTGTAAACAACTCGCGATCGAGTTCATGAAGGTTGTACCAGGGGCATTTCATCAATTCATGGTGGGCATTGTGATACCCAAAGTTCAGCAACAGTAGGTTCAGCCACCAATGGTGCAAAGACACCACATTTGAGAATGTGTTTGCCTGCTCGTAAGCACGATCGCGCTTTGGGAGGGTATCTCCCACCGGAAACACCTCGTAGGTATGATGAAAGGCATCCACGAACCGAAGCACCGTCAACATGCCGATATAAGCCATAAAGTAGAGCAGAAGCGCCTTGGGCGACACCATGCCTAACAGCGCAAACAACCCACCTCGGATCATTAAAATCAGTACGTTCCGCAAGCGTTCATCTCTACGATCGAGTTCCCAAAAGGGCGCAAAGATGGAGCGAATCCTTAGCAAAAACGCCAGTGAGGGAAAGTAGAGCCATTCCAGCGCCAAAAGGAGCGATCGTACAGGTGCAGGCATGGCGTTCAGAAACGTCACCAAATCAAAGCGGCAAAAATCAACGCGATTAATGTGGTGGGCTATATGCAGTCGCGCTAAATCCTCAAACCGGGCATAACAACCCCCATTCAACCACAGCATCAGGTTCCCAAAGGCTACATTCCACACTTTGCTTTCAAAGAGCGCACTGTGCATAAAGTCGTGTGCCAGATACGCCGAGCAAAGCAGGCTATGCGTTAAAAAGACTACACCCAGCGCGTTGAGCCAGCCATCTGGCAGCAGTAAGAGCGCGATGCCACCTACATAACTAACCAGCGTATAGAGAATGGAAAGAGTATTCCACAATGGCTTTTTTTGATGCAAGTAACGGCTGGTAGTTGAATCGATCGCTCCGGTAGTCATGACGGTTTTGAACCCCTGTTTTTTAGTTTTCTGAAAAGACTGCTCTACTTCACCAGAATTGGACATATTCACCATTGGAAACACTCGTCTGGCTTGTCTCAACCAACTCAACACACGTTGCTAGTTGCTCATCAAGATGAAGTGCTTCTTCCATAATCTGATACAAAACACGATCGATCGTCTCAGCATCCCGAAAAATCGCTTTGTTAACCATGCCAGAGGCAAGCCATAAACCTCTATGTTCACGCAACCAGAAAAAACCCAATTCTACAGGAGGGTAGTATGCATCATTAACGGTGTCCTGTCGCGTTGTTAGACATGTCACGCGGCAAAGACAATCTGTCAGTCTGCCATAGCAACCAATCTCAAAAGTAGCGTCATGTACTACTGCTATCAAGAGTGCTGGCAATGTTGGATTCGCTTGCCCCATCTAGTTTTCTTCCAAAGCAAGGGTATTAGAAATGGACTAATGCTCGTTATGCAACGTCTGAATAATCGTGCGTTTGATCTGAATAAATTCAGGACTAAGCTTCATATCAAGATCACGATGTTCGGGCAACGGTACTTGAAAGTCCTGCTTGATTTGTCCCGGATGAGCGCTCATGACATAGATGCGCTGCGACAAGAAAACAGCCTCTTCCAAATCATGGGTAATCATCAAGATAGTCGTGTGGGTTTGCTCCCATAGCTCTAGCAAAAATTTCTGCATCTGCTCTTTCGTCTGAGCATCCAATGCCCCAAAGGGTTCGTCCATTAACAGCACTTCTGGTTCGTTTGCCAAAGCACGGGCGATCGCCACTCGCTGCTTCATCCCGCCCGACAATTGCTTCGGATAGGCTTTCGCAAACTTGGTCAGACCCACCACATCCAGGTAATAAGATACCCGCTGCTTAATTTCGGCTCTGCGTAAGCGACGGAGCTCTAGCCCAAAGGCAATATTATCGGCGACGGTCAACCAGGGATACAACGTGTAGCTTTGAAAGACCATGCCCCGATCGGCTCCCGGTCCCGGTACCACCTCACCATCCACCAAAACTTTGCCGGAGCATGGAAGCACTAAGCCCGCAATGATGTTGAGCAGAGTAGACTTGCCACACCCTGATGCTCCAACAATACAAACCAGTTCTCGCGGTTGCAGGTAAAGATTAACGTTCTGCAATGCCATCACCGCTTTGCCTTTCTGTGGAAAGCTTTTGGATAGGCCCTCCACTTGAAGCTTAGGAGTTTGGGCTGATTGGACGAGTGTAGGCGATGTGCTAGTAAGAGTCACATTAGTATTCAAGTCTTGTGGTGAAGGGGACGATCGCAAAAAAGGAATTTTTAGCATGCTAGTCCATTCAAGCACTAGCAGAAACGTCACGCCAAGGGTGTTTTCCCTCTCTATTAAACGAAGGTGCTGGGTCTAGAATTGTGGCGATCGCTACGGTTGGTCTACCAGCCGCCTTCGACAATTCAAGTCTACGTTGTTCCATTACCCACTCAAACTACCGCCGTGTTCAAATCTCTTCCTGCGTCTGGTAAACGATACCTCACACCATCCGTGTTTTGGAGTATTCGTCAGGGCTTCCCACGCTGGCTCGGAACGCTCATCTCAATCACAGCGTTAGTGATACCGCTGACTGTTTGGGCCGTTTTGAGCTATGGAGGCTGGGTCACACCCATCTTTCTTCCTACGCCAACAGCGGTATTGCAATCTGGCATTCACATGTTCGTTGAAGAGAACTTGCTGGTAGATGTGCTTGCGAGTTCCTATCGTGTTTTTCTAGGGTTTCTAGCCGCCGCGGCACTCGGCGTCCCGATCGGCATTGCAATGGGCACCTTCTACAGCATGGAGAGCCTCTTCAGCCCCATCGTGGGGACAGTTCGCTATATGCCTGTTGCCGCGTTTGTACCGCTCATTATCCTCTGGTTGGGATTGGATGAGCCGACTCGCGTGACGATCATTTTTCTGGGGATTGTGTTCTTCAACGCCATTATGGTGGCCGATGCTGTGAAGTTTATCCCCAATGAGTTGTTAAGCGTAGCGTACACCTTGGGGGCAAATCGTTTTGATGTTTTGGTCAGGGTCATTATCCCAGCGATCGTGCCCAGCATCATCGATACCTTACGCGTCAACGTCGCTGGTGCATGGAATTATCTCGTGATCTCAGAACTAATCGCGTCTGAGAATGGCTTAGGCTTTCGAGTAGTGCAGTCGCAGCGCTATCTGCAAACGGACAAAGTCCTATTTACGATCGCCATTATTGGCTTCATTGGGCTACTCACGGATTTTGCGTTTAAGCTACTGTTCAATCTGGCAACCCCGTGGGCCGAGCGATCGCCGTCTTAGCTTCTCACCTCCCCCACCCCACTGCCTTCGGCTTCCCTTGCTTCTTCTACCTCTTGCACCCTCTCCCGCTTTTCACGTCAGCAAAATACGATCGACAAACTTCCTAATCAACTGATTGGCAATCGGCGTTTCGTGCAGCCCTTGAAGCACTTGTGTCAGTGCTTCAGCACTCTCCAAATAGCGAGTTTGATACCGTGTAATCCGAGTGGTCAGATCAGCTATATTGACTTCGGGGTGGAACTGAAAGCCATAAAAAGGCTTACCTTCTACCCGAAAAGCTTGATACGGGCAAAGCTCAGAAGATGCCAGCAACACCGCTCCCTCTGGCAGGGAAAGCGCTCGTTCTTTATGCCCTGAGACAACCCAGAAGCGGTCAGGAACATCATGAAAAAGAACATCTGTCGCAGCGGCTTCAGTGAGTTGCAGCTGATAAGTACCTATTTCCATGCTTGCCGCATCGACAATCACTCGCCCTCCCAGTGCTTCAACAGCCACTTGAAAGCCAAAGCAGGAAGCAAAAACGGGAATACTTTTGTCCAAACAGTAGAGCAGTAACCGCTTGGCATGGTCTACAAATGGATACTTTTCTGGCTGTGTCACCGAGGCATCACTGGAGCCGCCTACCAGTAAGGCATCGTACCCCACGATGCAAGTGGCTTCAAAGATCGGTGTCTCGAAGGTATTGAGCACCTCAACCTGATGCGGCTCAAGCTCACTATAGCGAACGAATTCATCAAGTTCTTCCTGGCACGTTACCGCATCATCTCGAATTTGCAGTAGGAGAAGTTTAAGCTGAGAACGGTGTTTAGTCATTGAGTCATGGATAGGGAATTGCAAGAGCAGCCTTGCGGTTAGTAAGTATGACGCTAGGGTAGAGGGTAGTTTTGTGCGATCGCATCACCGATGAAAATGACCTCCCTTTCTACCCTGCCGGAAGAAGCCGTTACTCATAATCTCGCTATCAAAAAAAAGGTAATGCTGCGTCCGGGCGACTTACCGCATTTGACGAACTTTTCCCAGGCACGTTTTGCTCCAGGGCAGATTGCCAGTGCCCACAGCCATACCAATATGTGCGAGGTGTTTTTTGTCGAAGCGGGTGAAGGCACCATCTGGATTAATACGGTTCCTTATCAATTGCAAAGCGGTGTCTGCATTGCCGTTGAAGCCGAAGAGCTGCATGAGATTCATAACACTGGCACCACTGAACTTATTCTCACTTACTTTGGGCTACGGATTGAGCCTGTGTCAGCTTAGGCCATATATTCAGTTAAACCGCACGTCGATCGCAATCCAGAAGCCGCAAACGCTTTAGAGCGATCGTGACAAGTTGCTAGCTCCCACTGCTCATCACATCGCGCAACTGAAACAGTTCACCTCAGTAAATGAACGTAATGCAGCGAATCATACTGTTAGCTAATCGTTCACGGTTAATTGCTAAAAATAACGATCGGCTTTAAGTGTTTTTCGTCGCTATACGGAGATAGCTAATGAGAAAGGGGTTTACAGGCTTGCCTGTCCGTCGCCACAAAGGGTCATCAATCGCAGTTTCCAGTGACTCTATTTTAGAAAAACGTCACAGGAAAAAGCAGGACTGAATTCATTTCTTCTACTAACTCTAACAACGGTTGTTAGAGATTTATTGAGTCAGTAGAAGTGCGGAAACCTCAGTAAAAACCGCACTAGGACAAAGTTTCTATGAATTTACTAGTGCTATGTTTATTCAAGATTTAATACCGGGAACGCTAATAGTGCGAGCGTGGAAGGTAAAGCAATGTCAGACAATTCTAGTATTTTTGATAACAGTACATCAACACAGCGATTAATCACCGCTACAACTAGCGCGCAAACGTTTTCTAATAGTCAATCAGATACAAGCTACTCACTTGACTCACTTGACACACAAGATTTCTTTCGCCTTCGCCTTAGTCAACGTAGCAGTGTTGTCCTGACGCTGACCTCTCAAAACGCCAACGCCGATATTGCAATTCTTGATGCGGGTGGCACGTTACAGCAGTCCAGCAACGGTGGGACTTTAGCAGACGCATTTACAACAGATTCGCTCAATGCGGGTGATTACTACATCCGCGTGTCTCTGGCCGACTCTAGCACCAGCACAAACTATACGCTGAAGGTGAAATCTACGCCTGCTGCCCGTGCAGACTTGCTCTGGCGTAATGCTAGCAGTGGTCAAAATGCTGGCTGGCTCATGAATGGCAATAGTCTGGTGGGTACCTTTAATGTCAATTCCGTAGGTGACCCCAACTGGAAACTTCAAGGCTCAGGTGACTTCAACGGTGATGACATCTCTGATTACATCTGGCGTAACAGTGCTACTGGGGAAAATGCTATCTGGCTGATGAACGCGGATAACACATTGCGCTCTGGCGCTTTTACCACCGGAGTCGGTGACTCCAACTGGAAAATCGCCGGTACTGGTGACTTTGATGGTGATGGCCAAACTGATTTGGTCTGGCGCAACTATACGACGGGTGCGAATGCTGCCTGGTATATGAACGGTACAACCCTCAAAAGCTCGGCTTTTTTCCCTACCGTCACTGACTTAAACTCGCGGATAAATGGCGTTGGCGATTTCAATGGCGATGGGAAGCCAGATCTAGTCTGGCGTAACTATAGAACTGGTCAGAACACGATTTGGCTGATGGACGGTCTCTCTCTCTCTTCAGCCGCTTCATTCTTATCCATTGGGGATCTTAACTGGAATATTGTTGGCGTTGGCGATGCGAATGGTGATGGTAAGCAAGACATTTTCTGGCGCAACTATGGAGGGGGTGACAATGTAGCTTGGGTGATGAATGGTACGACCTATTCGACAGGGCTGTCGTTGCTAGCAATCAGTGATGCAAATTGGCGAGTTGGCGCGATCATCACAGGGCAGGCACCTAACGTTTTAGCTGGCAGCAGTATGGGAGCAGCCTTTAATATCGGCACTCTTAACAACACTGGAAGCTACGACGATAGCATTGGTGGAGCGGCGCTTCCAAATGGTTACTATAAATTTAACCTCACAACTTCCAGTGTCCTGAACCTCTCACTCACAGGGTTGGGAAGCAACACAAATGCAGATTTGCAGGTAATCCAAGACAAAGATGGCAACGGTGTGCTTAGTAGCCAGTCAGAAATCATTGCATCTTCAGCAAATCTGAGCAATGCAGATGAATTGATTTCTAACCTTTCGTTAACGTCTGGCACGTACTTTATTCGTGTCTTGTCGTCTTCTACCCAAAAGTCTGCTTATACGCTGAGTCTGAGTGCAGCATCTGCCCAAAAAGTTGACCTGCTGCCAAACCCGTCCAGCACGTTTACCATCACAAAAACGAACGGGCAAGCCTTGCCTTCAACGGTAAGCTTGGATAGTACCAGTAGCAACTACCTTTCTGCGGTAAGGGTCAACTACTCTATCCGCAATGACAGCACGTCTGTCATCACGCCATCTGTGTTCAAGGTCTCGTTCTATTTATCACGCGATAACACGATTACCGCAAGTGACTTGCTTTTAGGCACGATCGATCCAAATACTGGAAACAGCGATAAAGATGTTTTCATCACTAGTTTGGCACCGGGTCAAAACTATACACAGCAACAAACGCTAAGTCTTCTGGCACAAAGTGATTCATGGTGGGGTGGTGACCAAACTTACTACATTGGGATGATCATTGATTCGGGCAATCAGGTCAGCGAATCAAATGAATCAAACAATACGGCAAGTGCTGGCATCGTGATCCGCGATACTCTACAACCAGATTTGCTGGGCGGCGGTTTAGTCATCAACCAGACCTCAACGACTCCAGGTCAAGCGATTACATTCACCGGCAGCATTAAAAATATTGGCAATAAGGTGGCAGGTTCGACGCGTGCACTGGTTAAGTTCTACTTCTCTAATGATGACGTGTTGGATGGGAGTGACACGGTGATTGCGACTGCCAGCATCGCACCCCTTGCAGCACAAAGTAGTGTCTCGTTCAACAGCACTGTCGGACTGACTGGAGGTACGCTACCCGCAGCCTATTTTACAACGACCACGATTTATGTGCCTGATTCTACTTGGTCTGGTTGGAAGGGGAACGGACGGTACTATCTCTGTATGTATGTTGACTTCTTTGATGCCGCGACAGAGGGCTACTCTAAGGAAAACAACCTGAATTATGGTCGGAGCATTGGTCAATACACCGACTATGACTTTATCGATGTAACGGGTGCTCCAAATAATGCTGTTTAGGTGCCCGTGAGCTGGATTCAGATCAAACGCTAGAAGCAAAGGGGGCGCTCAAATCGAGCGCTCCCTTTAAGGTTGTTTTGACATGCCAGTAGTCGCTCTGTCTCTAAAGAGGACTGCAAGCGATTACTTATTACACCAGCGTTTAGCGTACTGAAAAGGCTTCGCTGAAGCGGCGAGTGATGGGTTCAATCAGGAAGTCCAGGATTGATTTCTTCCGGGTGACGATTTCGGCGGTTGCTGCCATACCGGGTGTGAAGTCAACGGTCTGTCCACGAACCTCGATCGCCCGTTTGTTTAATTGAATGCGCGTAGGAAAGACAAGACCCACATCTTTCTCGACGATCGCATTAGGGCTGACTTTAATCACTTCGCCTTCGACGATGCCAAATTCCTGGTAGGGAAAGGTCGCTAGCTTCACTTTTACTGGCATGTGTTCATGGATGAAGCCAATATCGCGGTTGAGAATTTTGACTTCTAACACCACGTTTTCATCTTTTGGAAGAATGGATAGGAGTTCTTCACCAGACTGTACCGGGCCTTTCGTTGCCTTAACGTTGTACACCGTGCCATCAAACGGAGCCATGATGGTTTCACGTTCCCGCTGTTTTTGAGCTTGGGCTAGTTGCCCGTCGATCGAAGCTTGCTCTTCTTTACGTTTGGTGAACTGCGTAAGAATATCGTTTTGCCGCTGTGAGTTCAGCCCCGTTGCGGTATTTTGGGCAGAAGCATACGCTTCTTCTGCCTGACGAATGCGGTCTTGCTGCGCTGTTAGCTCTTTCTCAAGAGACACAACCTTGTCTTTGGCTTGTGTGACTTCATCCAGTGATCGAATGTAGTCAAGTTGGGGAACGGCACCGCTGCCTTTCAATGAACTTAGTGCCTGTTCACGGGTTTGGGCATTTTTAAGGCCATCTCTAGCGTTCACTAAGTTAGCTTGCAACCGCGATAGGGTTGATAGTGCTTCACTACGGATTGCCAGTTGGCGCTGTGCCTCGCCTATAGCAGCGGCTTTCTTTTGGTCAAATTCACTCAGACGGGCTTTCAACAGTTGGTCTTGCACCTGGGTGCCCGTGCTAGCGTTGCCAGTTCGTTCTGCCTGTAGGCGCGCAAGGTCTTCACGAATTAATTTGGACGACTCCGTTAGGCGATCGACTTCAGCTTGTGGCAGCGCGGCATCCATGTTAATTAGGATTTGCCCTTTGCGAATGGGGTCGCCTTCTTTGATGTTGATTTGCTGAATATTACCAACGGCCCCTGCTCGAATGGGACGCACTTCAGTGAAGGGAATCAGTTGCCCCTGGGCGATCGCGACCTCATCAATCTTACTCAAATGTGCCCAGGCGATGGTGCCAAAGACGAGTGCACTGATGCCGCCTGCCAGTAGCCGCGTGTAAAGCGGAGGCAGTTCTTGTACGGCTTTGCCTAGCTCGTAAGAGAGCGATTCTTGGGGGGCGGCGAGCTGCTGCTTAATCTGTCTAGACTGGGCAGGCGTGGAAGAGATGGAGACTTTCATCGAGGGTAATGCCTCTGCTCAAAGCAAACGTGCAAGTGGTAACAGCATGGATGCGTGATCGATGCTCTGTTTAAGGTGCCTTTTTGCTCAGCGAATTCTGCCTGATGTAACAAAAACGTAACACTTCTTCAAAACTTTCAAGCTAAAAAAAGAGCACGATCACGAACAAGATCACACACTAGAAGTCTAGCGATGCGTTCACACTCTTAATCTACTTGCCGTGTTTCAACTTTTGCAGCCATTTGTCCACGCTTTGCAGCCATTACTGGTGCCAATTTGCTTTCTCTCTGCATGGGCGGTTGTTGGGCTTCTGGGCTGGAGTCTCTGGGCCGCTACGCGCGATACGATCGCTCGGAGTCAACAAATGCATCGGATTCCGTGCGCTGGCTGCCAGTTCTTTACCAGTGACTATCATCTTAAATGTACGGTGCGTCCTTCGGCAGCGTTGACTGAAGAGGCCATTAGCTGTCCAGACTATGCGCCGTTGATGAATGCGTATACTTCTAACCGCTCATACGACTGACCCGGATGACCTTTAGAAAAAGGCTTAAATTGCATAAGAAATAACCGCAGAGGCGCAAAGAACACAGAGTGCTTTAACCGCCGGGTCTCGACGGTCGTTCAAGTGTCGTACAACTGATTATGGACGCGATCGTGAATTAACGTGGCAGCGTTTCCCCAAGGTAAACGAGGGATGGCATGGTAAACGAGATGCCTTGCAATGATAAGGGTCTAATAGAAACAAGCAGGGACAGAAGGAGGTTCGAGCGGTGTTGATTCAAAAGCTAAGCACCTGTCCAGAGTTTGTGGCGGGGGATGGAACGCTGCTGCGTGAACTGCTGCATCCCGACAAGCAGTCGATCGCAGTGCAGTATAGTCTGGCTCATGCCATTGTTCCCGTTGGGCAAACGTCGTTCCCTCATTCGCTTACCACGTCTGAGGTTTACTACATTCTCAGTGGGCAGGGAGAAATGTACATTGATGACGAATATCAGAAGGTGGAATCGGGAGATGCGATTTACATTCCACCCCGTGCCAAGCAATTTATTCGCAATAGCGGCACAGAACCATTGGTATTCATCTGTCTTGTTGACCCTGCATGGCGTCAAGCAGATGAAACGGTATATGCCGACGACAGCCGCCCTTAGTCGGGGTTGGCGTCTGGAAGCCGATTGTTTGGAATCTGCTCGGCTTCGGGACAATCATCAGAAACCGCAGGCTCAACGTTGCCTTTGGGCACAGCCGCTAATTTCTGAGTCACCGCGCCGATGCTCTCCAAACGAACCATTTCTTCCCAAGAGCAGGTTTCGTCTTCTTCTTCAGTTTCGTAGCGCAGGGTCACTAAGTCTCCTTCGATATCGAGGATGCGTGCCCGCTCAATCCACCGTTGCTGGTCCCGCAAGAAGATCCAGACTTCGCGACCGTCGCAACACAGTTGATAAATCTTGCGGTGTAACATGTTGCTTCTCCTGAGCAGTAAGTTTCATCAAAGGCTTTATGCAGGGTTCCTATGGTAGGTATTGCTGCTAAGACCATCGTTGAGGCTGTGATGCATAACGCTCCCAAAGTAGTGTAAGAACATTCGATCGAGATACCGCTACTTCTCCCCAAGAGGTAGCAAACAGTGGCTCACTGACGCTAGATTGCAGCCTCCATTTCTGCAGCCTAAACAGAATGCATCAACCTCATGTAAGTGGTGAGAAAGGGTTTCGAGTTGCCTTTGAAGAAAAGAAATAGCTGATAGGGACATTATTTAGTGAAACGTTAACAACTTCGGGGAGGTCTGCATCGGATGAGGACGTGAGCACAGACACTCACACGGAAGAAGAGGATAGGGTTTGAAACAGTGTAGACAGACGGGTATCGACCATTCATCGACGTCTATAGATCCAGCCATCGTGCCTACATTCTCCCTAACTAAACGTGCAACGGGCTTGTCTAACTTTAGGTCTCTTTCTAACTTTCTCTTCCTAACTTTTAGGTCTCTTAAGTATCGGATTGTACCAACTATTCTAGCCATTGTTAAGCAGGATGAGGCTGATTGATGACTGATTCGATACAAAAGGCTGTATCTGTGGGCGATCGCGCAAGGAAAATTTATTTTTGGGGTATAGGGCCGATCGACGCACAGCGGTGTGACTTCGCTAGAGTAAAGCTTGAGCGCTACAGGGAGAGTCGTATGCTGCTGCATTTAAGTACGTGGCTTGAAGTTGAAGATTATCTGGAACGGTCAAAAGGCATCATTTTACCGATCGGTTCGACAGAGCAACATGGCCCTACCGGGTTGATTGGCACCGATGCTATTTGCGCAGAGGCGATCGCGCGGGGCGTTGGCGAGGTGACTCAAGCGCTCGTCGCACCAACCATCAATGTGGGCATGGCGCTACACCATACGGCGTTTCCAGGCAGTATGAGCCTTCGCCCCAGCACGCTGATTTTGCTCATTCGAGACTACATAACCTCCCTGGCGCGCGCGGGCTTTACGCGCTTTTTTTTCATTAACGGGCATGGGGGCAATGTGGCGACGCTTAAAGCGGCCTTTGCTGAGGTCTATGCCACGCTCGTGGATTTGAACGTACCAATGGCTGAACAGGTGCAGTGTCAAGTAAGTAACTGGTACATGTGTGGTGCGGTCTATCGGCTAGCGAAGGAGCTTTATGGCGATCAGGAGGGTTCTCATGCCACGCCCAGTGAAGTGGCGCTAACGCAATATGTGTATCCTGAAGCGATCAAGCAAGCGCCATTAAATGAGTCGGTCGCCAAAGGGCACACGATTTATGGAGCGGTCGACTTTCGCCGTCGTTACCCGGATGGACGGATGGGATCTAACCCAGCACTGGCGACGCCTGAGCATGGTAAGCAGTTTTATGAACTGGCGGTGAAGGAATTAAGCAGTACGTATCTGGAGTTTTTAGGGGCAGCTTCAAGCCAGGGGTAGCGAGAATTGAAAGCGGCTTCCCTCACCGTACTGACTCTGCACAGTGATGGTGCCGCCCTGAAGTTCGACCAGGCGGCGAGAAATGGCTAGCCCAATGCCAGTGCCACCAGAGTTGCGATCGCGTGATCGATCCGATCGCCAAAACCGCTCAAACACGTGGGGAAGATCTTGCGCAGCAATGCCCTGACCTGTGTCAGCCACCGCAATCCAGACGTGATTGTACTGCGTTCGGGCACTCACGGTGATGGTTCCCTGATAGGTATAACGCAGGGCGTTGCCTAACAGATTAATCAGCACTTGTTCCACCCGTGTAGGATCTGCCAAGGCGGGCGGCAGGTCAACGGGGCAGTCTAAATGCAAAACAGGCCCTTCCTCCAGCAATTGGTCAGAAAATTTTTGCACCAGTGAGGTCAGTAAGGGACGCACATCAAATGTCTGCGTCCGAATGGGCAAATAACCTGCTTCTGCCTGCGAAAGTTCCTGAAGGTCGTTGACAAGATGACGGAGGCGAGCCGTTTCTCTGGCAAGTCGTTGGTAGGTATCCACGGATGGCTCGATCGTGCCATCTGCGAGTCCCTCCAAGTACCCTTCTACAACCGTCAATGGTGTTCGTAGCTCGTGGGTTAAATCGCTCACCAGTTCACGTCGCCGTTGCTCAACGCCTTCAAGGTTTGATGCCATCCGGTTAAAACTGAGCGCTAAGCGGTTGAGCTCTGGAATATCGCTAGTCGGCAATCGTTCTTCTAAATGCCCCGCTGCTAGCTTTTGAGTGACCTGCTCCATCTGAAATAGGGGATGCATGATGCGCTTTGAGACCAGATAACTGAGACCACCAGCCGCAGTACCCCCGATCGCCATTGACCAAAGCGCGCCTCGGCTCCAGGCTGATTCAAAGCCTTCCATCAGCTCTTGCCGAAATAACATCAGCAAATTAGACCCACTCCCCTCCTCCATTTTTTCGAGGTGCAGCACAAAAAGCCGGGGGGAATATAGCTTGCCAACGGTGAGTAATGTACTTAACCCCACAATCATGACAATCAGATGGGAGAGAAACAGTCGAGTTCGCAGTCCGAGTTGAGACATGGGGAGATGAGGGATAAAGGATAAAGGCTGAGGGGTGAGGGCGGAAGGCCGTATGTTCGTGGTGAGTGCTGCCGTCTGGCTTTGTAGCCGTAGTATCACGTTTAATCCTTTTCGATCGAGATTCAATCTGCACCTTCCTATCCTTAGGCTTCCATTCTAAAAGTGCTATAAATCGAACTAGACGCTTATGCTTTGCCTATGTCTCCTACTGATGTACTCACGTCTCATACTTTGTCTAGTACGACTCATGCAAAGTTTGTGGCGCTGCGATCGCTCCTGGTCACGCACCAGCTAGATGGGTACCTTGTGCCTGCGGCGGACGAGCATTTGAATGAATATTTGCCAGAAGCCAAACGGCGGCGCATCTGGTTGAGCGGTTTTTCTGGGTCGGCGGGCGATTTACTAGTAGGGCAAGAGCGGGCATGGTTGTTTGTCGATTCTCGCTATTACGAGCAGGCTGAATTGGAGGTTGACTCTGCGTTGATGCAGATCTCTAAATTAGGGCTAGAGAAGCAAAAAACGCTTGACGAAACCTTAGAAACGTTGGGACGAGAAGCTGCGAAAGGCGGTAGCACCTTTCGGCTAGGCTTTGACCCGTTTACGATTACCGTCAGCCAGTTTCGGAGCTTTGAGAAACAGTTGGCACCGTCGGGAGTGTCACTGGTGCCGCTGACGGGCAATCTGGTCGATCGCGTGCGTCTTCAAGAGCCGTGGGTCAGTGCAGAACCGTTACCTGTGTATGCGGATTCCAAGCTGTTTGACTTACCCGATGCTCAGACCGGCGAGACGATCGCACAAAAGCTGACACGTCTCAGAGAAGACCTGCAAAAAGCCAATGCAGATCTGCTGCCAATAACGAAGCTGGATCAAATTGCGTGGCTTTATAACTTGCGTGGCTGGGATGTGCCCTACAATCCTGTTTTCATCGCGTACTCCATTGTTACGGCAACGGAAGCTTACCTGTTTACAAATCTCGATCGCATTGCGCCCGACTTGCAAACGGTTTTGCAAACGCAGGTGTCTCTACTGCCCTATGAAACCTATGCCGAAACGCTGAAAGCACTGGTTGCAAAGTCTCCCCATCAACGAGTGCTCATCGACCCCAACCACACCACAATGGGAACTCAGGCGCTACTAACTGATCCTGCTACTGCGATCGCCTGCAGGCTGGTTGATGCAACCACCCCAATCGAGGGCATGAAAGCCCGCAAGAACGCGATCGAAGTGGCGCAGATGCAGCAGGCAAACCTGAAGGCAAGCCGTGCCAAAACTCGAACGCTCAAGTGGGTTGACGATCAGCTCAGCAGGGGCGCTTCTCTTTCAGAGGCAGACGTGGCCTCAACGGTAGAACGTTTCTATGCAGAAGAGGCTGGTTTTCAGGGGCTGAGCTTCAATACGATCGCAGGGGCAGGGGCAAATAGTTCGATCGTGCATTACGGCACCCCAAATCCTCAACGTGTGTTGCATGAGGGTGACTTTTTGCTGCTAGATTCTGGTGCGCAATATGCATCGGGCACCACAGACGATACCCGTACCTTTGTCGTTAGCACGCCCACCCCAGAGCAAGTAGAGTGTTATACCGAAGTGCTCAAAGCTCATATTAACTGCGCCATGCAGCGGTTTCCTAAAGGTACGACCGGAGCGCAACTGGATGGCATCACGCGATCGACCCTCTGGTTTGCCGGACTAGACTATGGGCACGGTACAGGACACGGCGTTGGGGCGTTCCTCAATGTTCACGAAGGGCCTAACGGCATTAGCAAGCGGGTCAGCGAACCGTTAGAGCCTGGGATGGTGACAAGCATCGAACCGGGCTTTTACAAGCCGGGCTGGGGTGGTATTCGTCTCGAAAATCTCTATGTTGTCAAAGCGCTTGATGGAGACAAGGTACTACAACCAGACGAAAGCCCCAATCCCAATCAGCTTTCCTGGTATGGATTTGAGTCCTTAACCTACATCCCTTTTGACAAACGGCTGATTAATAGCGATCGCCTCGACGATCGCCAACGAGAATGGCTTCAGCAGTATCACGCGGCGATCGTTGCCAAACTAGCGCCAACGCTTAGCCCAGAGGAAGCAACATGGCTTAAAGCGGCTTGCAATATCGACTGACGATCGCGCCTTCACGCTTAAGGAAGAGCTTGCTAGCGCAGAAAAGCGCCACAATGGAAACAGTTCGTCATACAGGGGCGCAAACTGCGATGCCAACTGTCAAAGCTGAAGGCAAAACGTTTACCTGTGCGAGTGGTGACAATCTGCGTCAGATTCTGCTGTACAACAATGTAGACGTTTACAACGGTGCGGCATCCTTGATTAATTGTCACGGGCTTGGGACGTGTGGGACGTGTACCGTACAGGTTGAAGGTAACGTTTCAGAGCCAGAGTGGCGTGAAAAGGCACGGCTCTCGCTGCCGCCCCATTCTCTAGAAAAGGGCCGCCGTTTGGCTTGCCAAGTCGAAGTTTTAGGTGATGTAACGGTGACAAAGTACGATGGCTTTTGGGGTCAGGACGATCGTATATTGTGGGCACCTGAACAACCTGTCTAGTGGCTTCTGCTGACTCCACCCTGCAATTTACAGCGTGGGGCACTTGGCGAACGATCGAATTGACAACACCAGCGTGTACCTGGAACGCATAACGCCAGAGAGGATGCTATGAGCCGCTTAGTGATTGCCATCTTAATCTTATTTGCTGTCCTTGTCGGGCTGAAGTCTGCCAACTCTTCGCTGTTTCGCCTTAGCTTTCCCAATCAGAATGACAGTCTTGCACCAGCAACCCGCAACACGGGCTTCAGTGCGGAATCAACAACCGCTTCTAACGGAGGCGTCACGCAAGAAAACTCAAACGCGCCAGGTCGAGTTAGCGCAGATACGTCTCCACTACCGCCTCAAACACAGCCAGCCGTTCCTGCAAATTGGTAAGGCGCAGAGCATGGCAGCAACATCAGATGTCGTTGTTATCGGTGGAGGCGCGATCGGCTTGGCGATCGCCCTTGAGTTGCGGTTACAAGGCGCATTGGTGACCATTCTGAGCCGTAATGGTGCTCAAGCCGCAAGCTATGCAGCGGCAGGTATGCTAGCACCCCAGGCTGAACAACTTCCTCCTGGTGCCATGCTGGAGCTTTGCTTAAGCAGCCGATCGCTCTATCCAGACTGGACGCAAAAGCTAGAAGCAATGACAGGTCTGCCAACAGGCTATTGGGCATGTGGCATTTTAGCGCCTGTGTATGAGGAGGGGGCAGAAGGCAGAGGGCGGCAGGGAAACAGAGGAAGCAGGGAAACAGAGGAAGCAGGGGCGGCAGGGGAAGCAGAGGTTCTTTCCGAACTCAAAACTCAAAACTTCCACTCCCGACTCCCGACTCCCGTACACTGGCTCGATCGTGCTGCTATTCAGCAACGCCAATCGGGACTTAGCGCAGACGTAAGCGGCGGTTGGTGGTATCCCAAGGATGCTCAAGTCGATAATCGATCGCTGACCAAAGCCCTGTGGGTAGCCGTTCGGGATGCAGGTGTTGATGTGCAGGAAGGAGTTGCCGTTCAAGCCATTCTGCACCAGAGTGGGCAAGTGAGCGAGCTACAAACATCACGTGGCACCCTACAAGCAGGACATTATGTGCTGGCAACGGGTGCCTGGTCACAGGACGTACTGCCGCTTCCAGTGATGCCACGAAAGGGGCAAATGCTCTCAGTACGAGTGCCTGTGGAGCAAGGATTACCGTTACAAACCGTGTTGTTTGGCAGCGAAATCTACATCGTGCCGAGACAGAATGGGTACATTATCATCGGCGCGACGAGCGAGGATGTTGGCTTTGCGCCCGACAATACACCCGAAAGCGTAAAGTCGCTGTTGGCGCGATCGCTTCGCCTCTATCCAGCCTTACGACAGTTCCCAATGCAAGAATGTTGGTGGGGATTTCGCCCTGCCACACCCGATGAGTTGCCGATATTGGGTGCCAGCCCTTATGACAACCTGACTCTAGCAACGGGGCATTACCGCAACGGCATTTTGTTAGCACCTGTTACGGCTCACCTGATTGTCGATCGCATCCTGCATCAACGATCTGATCCATTACTAGAAGCCTTCCACTGGTCACGATTCAGTGCCAATTAGATAGGTGCCTTTGTTCGATCGCACCAACTAAAGAAAACACCAGAACGTTGAGTTATGCTGCCCCATTGACCGTTGGCAAAGACCAGAATTTCTAAACTCTCAGTGATACCAGCCAGTATAAACACTGTTCTGGTTGGGTTGTACCAGAGAAATCTACTGAGCACTGGTTTTTCTGATAGAAATTTGGTTTGTGGAGAGGGGCGATCGTGCACAACGATTAAGTTAGTCGGACGAAGAGCTTACAATTTCATTTCGACTCAGCGATTTATCGCACAGTTTTATGCAAGCGTTGCTGAGAAACACAATTGGTCAGAATAAGAGTTTGGTTCCAATCCGTCTATATGGTTAGCGCAGAGCGTGATGTTTGTGTAACCATTTTCTCGCAGACACATGATGAATTCCTCTCGCCCAAACCAATGCAAGGGAAGATGCTGTAGTTCTGTATCAATCAGCTTTCCTTGTTTCCATTTCTCGTATCGAATGAGAGTATTTTCAACTTGCTTTATCCAATCGACTTGAGATGACGTTTGCATCAAGATTACTGAACCATCCAAGCAGTTGACCAGTTCCCTGTGTTTCACAATATTTTCTGTTTTGAAAGCATCAATAGGCAGTCCCAAATCTACAAAAATTCGTCCATTCGGTTCCAAATGCTTGGCAAATGCTTTTAAGGCTGCGATCGCGTCTGCTCGGTTTCCCAGCAACATGAATGAACCTAAAGCTACTACAATTGCGCTGAACTTTCCAGAAACGTCTAAGCTCTCTATAGAACCTTCGTACAGTATAGGATTCAAGCCTCTTGCTGCACAATTTTGCTTACAAGCTGCTAACATATCGGGCGATGCGTCAATTCCCTCAACGTTTGGTAGTGCTAAAGAGGTAAGGATGCATTGTAGTGGTGAATGAAAAACCAGATCGC